>CABRZN010000030.1 GCA_902475445.1 uncultured Collinsella sp. | reverse complement strand
GGCGCCGCTGACCGGTGGACGGCACCGAGCCGTGCGCTTGAACTGAAGAAGGGGGAGGCCTCGCGGCCTCCCTCTTTTTTGCGTTGTATATACGTTGTACTTTGGGACCTAGCTCCCCCGTATGTGCTCTTACTGTTTGGCTGTATTTTGAGTCCATCTAGTGTATTTGAGCGATAATTACTCGCATTGGCGTTAGGGAGGGCTTGATGTTTACCGTATTTGTCTTGGGCAATATTGCTTCGGGTAAGTCAACTGCCTGCCGCTATTTCGAATCTCGTGGCGCTATGCTTATCGATCTGGATGAGCTTGCAAAATCGCTGTATGTGCCGGGCTCTGATATCGTCAATACACTCGCGGATGAATTCGGTTGGGACATTTTGGATGAGGAAGGCGGCATTCGCCGCGGCATCCTCGCTTCTCGAGCTTTCGCTTCTCCTGATTCGGTCGCACGGCTCAATGACATCGTGCATCCCATTCTGATTGAACAGCTTTCGCTTAGGATTCTCGATCCGGTTTGTTGTACGGTTTCATCTCCCCGTTATCCTTTTGCGGTGGTCGAGGTTTCTGCTCCGACTGGTTTTGAGGATGCATTTGGCTTGGCTGATGAAATTTTGGTCATCAGCGCCCCTTTGTCAGTTCGTCGCGAGCGCGCTATTCAACGTGGCATGGAGCCATCTGATTTTGATGCCCGTTCTGCTTGCCAGCCCGAAGAGTCTGCGCTGTGCAATCTCGCTACAACTGTGATTGACAATGCGGCAGACGATAACTCGCTCTTTGAACAACTGGACGCATGGCTTTCGCGCCATGGGTTCGGGGATGTAGCGGATAAGGAGGAGGCCGATGCCTAAGACACGTTTCCTTACGTGGTATCGCCTTATACCGCTGGCTGCCGTTTTTGCCTTCGGCCTTATCTCATTCGTTTACTCATATGCTCCTGCCGCTTTCTTTAAGCCGCTGTATCCGATTGACTACGAGGCGTATGTAAAGCAATCCAGTATTTCGCATAATCTGGATCCGTATCTGGTGTGCGCTGTCATTAAGTCTGAATCGAATTGGGATCCCGAGGCCGAGTCGAATCAGGGTGCTCAGGGATTGATGCAGCTGATGCCCGAGACTGCCCAGGATATGATCGCCAAGGGCCTTGTCGACGGTGGCGAGTATTCGGCCGACAACCTTAACGATCCGGCTACGAATATCGAGTTTGGCTGTGCGTATCTTTCGTATCTTCTAGCGTATTTTAACGGGTCGACTGACAGTGCCATTGCCGCCTATAACGCCGGCATGGGCAATGTCGACGGATGGGCGCAGCAGAGTACGTCGCTTCATAATGCAATCACCTTTCCCGAGACGCAGGCGTATCTGATTCGTGTCAATAATGCCTGGGTTCGCTACAAAACCCTCTATCCCGATCGGTTCGTATAGGACTATGCCTGCCGCCTGCGTATACTGCAGATATATGAGTTAGGAGTATCCATGGCGGAATTTGAAGTAGAACGCGTTGGTGGTGAACTTAAGCGCTTTGGCGTTGAAGGCTCTGACGTGCCGTTTAAGGTCGTGTCTCCCTATGACCCTGCAGGCTCTCAGCCTAAAGCCATTGAGTCGCTTGTGCAGGGTGTGAGGGACGGAGACCGCTATCAGGTTTTGCTGGGCGTGACTGGTTCGGGCAAGACCTTCACGATGGCAAAGACTATTGAGGCCCTGGGAAAGCCGACGCTGGTCATGGCTCCGAATAAAACGCTCGCCGCTCAGCTTGCGAGCGAGCTCAAAGAGTTCTTTCCCAACAACGCTGTGGTCTACTTCGTCTCGTACTACGACTACTATCAGCCCGAGGCGTATGTGCCGCAAAGCGATACATATATCGAGAAAGACTCCTCGATTAACGAAGAGGTTGAGATGCTGCGACATCAGGCGACCGCATCGCTGCTCTCTCGACGCGATGTGATCGTTGTCGCATCGGTCTCGTGTATCTATGGCATTGGCTCTCCTGAGGACTATGCAGGTCTGGCTCCAAACGTCGACAAGAAGGTGCCGCTCGAGCGCGATGACTTTATCCATGCACTCATCGACATTCAATATGATCGCAATGACTATGACCTGGCACGCGGCACGTTCCGCGTGCGCGGCGATGTTGTCGACGTGTATCCGCCTTATGCCGAGCATCCGTTGCGGTTTGAGTTCTTTGGCGACGAGGTCGAGCTGATTGCCGAGATCGATGAGGTCACCGGTGAGATGCTTCGTGAGTACGAGGCCATCCCTGTATGGCCGGCATCGCACTACGTGACCGAGAAGCCGAAGGTCAAGGCGGCTCTGAAATCGATCAGCGAAGAGTGCGAGAAGCGCGTGGCGGAGCTCAAGGCGACCGACAAGTTGCTCGAGGCGCAGCGTCTGCAGCAGCGCACCGATTATGATCTTGAGATGCTCGAGACGATGGGCTTTTGCAACGGCATCGAGAACTACTCGCGTCATCTGGACGGTCGCAAGCCGGGTGAGCCGCCGTTTACCCTAATCGATTACTTTCCCAAGGATATGCTCTGCATCATCGATGAGAGCCATGTGACGGTGCCGCAGATTCGCGGCATGCACGAAGGTGACCGCTCGCGTAAGGTGACGCTGGTGGAACACGGTTTTCGCCTGCCCTCGGCGCTCGATAACCGCCCGCTTCGTTTCGATGAGTTTGAGGCAAGGATACCCCAGTTTATCTATGTTTCGGCCACGCCGGGCGACTACGAGCTGCGGGTGAGCCAAAACGATGTGGAGCAGATTATTCGTCCGACTGGCCTGCTCGACCCCAAGATTGACGTGCGTCCAGTTCGCGGCCAGATTGACGATCTTGAGGACGAGATTCGCGAGCGCGTTGCCCGCAAGGAGCGCGTGCTGGTGACCACGTTGACCAAGCGCATGGCCGAGGACCTGACCGACCATCTGCTCGACGCAGGCATTAAGGTCAATTACATGCACTCTGATACGGCGACAATGGACCGTGTCGAGATCCTGCGAACGCTGCGCGAGGGCAAGATCGATGTTCTCGTTGGCATCAACCTGCTTCGCGAGGGCTTGGATCTCCCCGAGGTCTCACTGGTGGCAATTCTCGATGCCGATAAGGAAGGCTTCTTGCGCAACCGCCGTTCGCTGATTCAGACGATTGGCCGTGCGGCCCGTAACGCCGATGGTGAAGTCATCATGTATGCAGACGTTGTGACCGATTCGATGAAAGAGGCCATCGAGGAGACGCAGCGCCGTCGCGAGATTCAGATGGCATATAACGAAGAACATGGCATTGTGCCCAAGACAGTGCGCAAGGCCATCAACGACATCTCAAGTTTTATTGCCGAGGCCGAAAAAACTGTGGGCTCCAAGGGACGCTCGAAGGGCGACTCTCTTGGCCATGGCGCATTCTATACGCCCGATGAGTCGGGCGAGGGCGGTGTGCCGGAAACGGTGGCGCCCGAGCAGACACTTGCGGAGCAGTTGGAAGAACTGCCGCATGACGAGCTTGTGCGGATCGTCGAAACCATGGAAGAGGATATGCGTAACGCTTCTGCCGCTATGGACTTTGAGGAGGCGGCGCGCCTGCGCGATGCCGTCGTTCAGATTCGGGCGATGCTCGAGGGTGCGTCTGAGGACGAGACGATCGAGCGCTTACGCTCGCAGGCCCGCAAGGGTTCCACGTTCGCATCGGGCAGAAAACGCCAGGGTGCACGGTTTAAGAAATAGCGAACAGGCCCCGAGTTCCCTGTGGAGCTCGGGGCCTGTGTCTTTTGCGCGCTGGAATTCGTGCGTTAGAGGTCCGCGATCAGGGCTTCGGCACAACGGATGCCGTCGGTGGCCGCGCTCATGATGCCGCCGGCATATCCAGCTCCCTCACCACAAGGGTAGAGGCCCGGGGTCGACACGGCATGGCACGTTCGGTCTCGGGTGACAGTGACCGGTGAGCTCGAACGAGTCTCCACGCCGGTAAGAACGGCATCGGGACGGTCGTAGCCTCGTAGCTTTTTTCCGAGTAGGGGAAGTCCCAGGCGGAGCGACTCGACGATATGCTGCGGCAGGGCTTCGTCAATTGTCGTCCAGGTCACACCGAGCGGATAGGTGGGCTTTACCTTTCCGGGCGCCTTGCTGGCGCGTCCTGCGAGGAAATCTCCGACGAGTTGTGCCGGTGCGTTCCAGTTGGAACCGCCCAGGCGATAGGCGGCCGCCTCGCAGGCACGCTGGAGCTCGATGCCGGCGAGCGGGTCATCGTTGGGAAGGTCCTCAGGCGTGACGTTAACGAGCAGGGCGGCATTTGCGTTGCGTCCGTCGCGGGCATTGAGACTAGCCCCGTTGACGCACAGATGGCACGGTTCTGAAGAGGCGGCAACAACCTGTCCGCCGAGGCACATGCAAAACGAGAACACGCTGCGGCCGTTGGGAAGATGGGCAACAAGTTTGTAGGGGGCCGCCCCGAGCGCTGGATGTCCCGCCGAGGCTCCATATTGGGCTCTGTCGATGTCGCGTTGCGGATGCTCGATGCGAACGCCCATGGCAAAGGTCTTTTGTGCGAGGGCCACGTTGTGGTCCTTAAGGAGCTCAAAAATATCGCGAGCAGAATGCCCGCAGGCGAGGATGAGGTGCTTTGTCTCGATTGGCTCGTAAGCGGCGTCTTGGGACGATTGGACATCAATACCGGTGATGGCGCCAGACGCGTCGATGCGAATGTCGACGAGCTTCGTTCGATAACGGACGACACCTCCGAGCTGCTCGATGCGCTGGGATATAGCGGTGACAACCTTGGGAAGGATGTCGGAGCCAATGTGCGGCTTGGCATCCCACAGAATATCGCGGGGCGCACCCGCCTCGACGAAGGTTTCGAGGATAAGGCGATGGGCGGGATTTTTTGTTCCCGTATTGAGCTTGCCGTCCGAGAAGGTCCCCGCGCCGCCCAGACCAAACTGAATATTGCTCTCGGGGTCGAGGATGCGCTCCTTTAGAAAGAGGTCGATCGTCTGCGAGCGGCGAAATGCCGGGTCGCCGCGCTCGATAAGCAAGGGCTTAAGACCTGCTTTGGCGAGCGTGAGCGCAGCGAAAAGGCCGGCGCATCCGGCGCCGACAACGACAGGGCGTTCTTGAGGTGCGTCGGAGACGGGGGAGGGGAATGAAGGCTCATCGTCTTCTATCGCGCGTACGCGCGAGCGGTCACGCTCGGCAACGCTGTCGACCGCTTCTCGCTCGAGGTGGGGACTAGTCAGCTCAACACGAAAGCTCAGGATAAAATGGACGTCTCGTTTTTTGCGAGCGTCGATTGACTTGCGGTGGAGTTCGATGGACTTGATCTCGGAGTCCTTGCAACGTAGGATGCGCTTGGCGACTCGCTTGCCAACAATGAGGCAGGTATTTTCATCGCCGGCTTCATCGAGCGACGCGTTGACTTGGGTGATTTCGATCATCGAGGTCTCCTTAGAGGCAAGAAAGAGGCCGTCCGGTATCCCAGACGGCCCGAATGCGTTTTTGATTATAGACTGCGCGGCTACAGGCTGCTTGCAGCGCGAATGCCCGAGAGCCAGGCCCACGCAAGGTTAAAGCCTCCGCAATCGGCGTCGATGTCGAGCGCTTCGCCGCAGACGTAAAGCGGGGCGTCGACAACGCTGCGCGCGCGTAGACTGGGTGTTGAGATGCTCTCGACAGATACGCCACCACGCGTGACCTGCGCCGAGCGCTCCTCGGCTGTTCCCTCGACGAGCAACTTAAAGTGCTTGAGGATCGAGACCAGGTGGATGACATCGTTGGAGCCTGGATGGCACTGCTCGAACGCTGTACAGACGACGCGGGAGAGTTGCGGGGCGAGCATGCCGTCGAGCCAACGGGGATCGCGGGGCGAAAAGCCGCCGAGCAGCTCAACGCGCCGGTTGAGCATATCGAGCAGCTCGTCTTTGGAGAGGTCGGGGAAAACGTCGAGCAGGATCGTATCGCCGCGCTGGATACGACGGGAGAGGTTGAAGACAGCGACGCCCGAGATGCCGAAGGCTCGAAACAGTACTTCACCGTCTTCGTGCCAGAGCTCACTATGGTTACGGGTGAGCGTCAAGCGGGCGCGGACGCGCAGACCATCCAACGTCTTGAGTGCCGCCCGATCGCCAACGACCGTTGCCGATACGGGGCAGAGGATGGGGCGCAGCGAAGTGAGGGGGAGGCTAAACGTATCGGCGATACCGGTGGGGTTGCCGCCCGTGGCGATAATTACGGCATGTGCCTGCAGGGCCTCGTTCTTGCGAGGGACATCGGCGAGCGTTTTCCGAAGCGAGCGGAGCTCCGATTTTCGGTCGTCGTGCTTTTTTGCCTTGAGCGCCCGCGCTGGACGGTCTATTTGGAGTGCCCAGCCTTCGGAAACTTTGTGCGCCGAGGCAACGTTGGCTCCGCAGATTAAGGTGATACCTAGGCGGTTGCAAACGTTGAGAAGCGCGTCGCGCACCGATTCGGCGCGAAGGGAGCGCGGGTACAGCCGGCCTTCCTCGGAGGTTGTCATGATGCCCAGCGAGGAGAAGAAACCCATAAGCTCTTGTTCGGGCTGGGGGCCCATGACGGATTCGACGAATGCGGGGTGGTTATACCGCTGAGGATCAATCGATTCGTTGGAGAGGTTGCAGCGGCCGTTACCGGTCGCAAGGAGCTTAAGGCCGCAGGCGACATCGCGCTCAACGATGCAGACGCTTTTGCCAGCGCGTGCGGCCGTAATGGCAGCGGCGAGGCCTGAAGCCCCGCCGCCGATTACCAGGACGTCATAGAAGGCGCTCGCGTTCACTTAGGCCTCGTCGGTCTCGTGCGGGGTAATGGCCTCGACGGCAGAGACTGCCTTGGGCAACATGTCATCGGGCAGCGCGGTCTCGACCTCGCCCTTATCGCAGGCCTCGGCGAGTGCCGGATTAATGGGAAGCTGGCCCAAGATGTCGAGGTTATAGCGATCTGCGACCTCGGGGAGCTTGCTCTTGCCAAAGACCTCAATCTTCTTGCCGCAGTCGGGGCACTCAATATAGCTCATGTTCTCGACAATGCCCAGAATGGGGACGTTCATCTTCTCGGCCATGTTGACCGCCTTGGCGACGATCATCGAGACCAGATCCTGCGGGCTCGTGACGATGACGATGCCGTCGACGGGCAGCGACTGGAAGACGGTGAGCGCGACGTCGCCTGTTCCCGGAGGCATGTCGACCAGCAGGTAGTCGATGGGGCCCCACGAGGTCTCGCTCCAGAACTGCCTAATGGCGCCTGCGATGACCGGACCGCGCCAAAGGACGGGGTCGGTCTCGTTTTGGAGCAGCAGGTTGGAGCTCATGACCTTGACGCCGTGCTCGGAGATTTCGGGCAGCATAAGGTTGCCAAGGGCATGGACGTGGCGTCCGCTCATACCGAACATCTTGGGGATGGAGGGACCGGTGATGTCGGCATCGAGGACGCCGACCTTGTGGCCGTGACGGGCAAGCTCGGTGGCGATGGCACCGGTGACAAACGACTTGCCGACACCGCCCTTGCCGGAAAGCACGGCGATGACGCGTTTGACCTCGGACAGCGTGTTCTCCTCAAATTGCGACGGCGACGTTTGTCCGCCGGCGGCCTGTGCGTGCTCGCAACCCATGTATGACTCCTTTGTATATGTTGGGGCCGGGGCCCCGTGATGTGACACGAGCGTCATTGTACCCTCGTTTGCGAGCGGGAGTCATTTGCGATGCATTTGGGCCGAGCGTGCTTGCAATACGATGGGTCCAAGCGAATGGGCGGGCTTACTGAACTTTGCTGGCAAACTCGAGGTATTGCATGCGCTGCAGCTTGTCGATCGTCGAGGCGTATGGGCTGTCTTCAGATTCCAAGTCGTAGCGCAGCCCGTCGGCACCAAGGTAGCCGGCGACATTGATGGTGGGCACATCTGACCTTGTTGCAAGCAGGGCCTTTTGATAGTCGGTGAGCGGGGCGCCGATCTTATTAAGGGTAATGGCTGCAATCTCGTTTGCCCCGACGGTGTCGTAGACGTTGAGCTCGGTATTGCCGGCGATTTCATAGTTAGCCCAGACGAAATAGGTCGACTGATAGATACGGAAAGCGTGGCTTGCCGTATCTTCCTGAGGGTACAGCTCATCGTTGAGAGTCGTTGCGGCGCTCGGCTGATGGTCGCCAAAAAAGACAAGGACAACCGGTCTGCTGATATTGCGGAGCTCGTTGATAAAATACTCGAGGTCCCGGTCGGACGCGTTGATGCAGGTGAGATAGGTGTTGAGCGCGCTATTGGCGCCCTCGCTGGCTCCCTCGACCCAATAGTTTGTCAGCTCTTCGGCGGGAACGGTGCCATAGTCGTAGCCGCCGTGATTTTGCATCGTGACGTCAAAGATGAACTGCGGCGCTTCGTCGGTTCTAAGCAGGTCGAGTATCTTGTCGTAGGTGGCGTAGTCGCATACGCCGGCATGGTAACAGGGCGCACCTTCGAAATCGCCGATTGAAAGAAAGTCTCCAAAGCCCAGCTGCTGATAGATCTTATCTCGATGGTAGTTGACGGGGTTTTGCGGGTGCATAGCGGTAGCGGTATACCCAAGCTCCTTAAGGTCCTTTGCCAGGCTGTTGACGCCATTCATCTGATATAGCTGATAGGGGATTTTGCCTAATCCGACAAAGGCCGTTGTCGCTCCGGTCAAAAATTCGAATTCGGAGTTCGCCGTTCCGCCACCGGCGACCGAAGCGAGCATGGTGCCGCGAACAAGTGTGTCGGGAAGCGAGTTGTAGAATGCGGGGCCGGTGTACCCGGCCGCCTGGAGCTGCTCAAAGCACGAAAGGTCGCTAAAACTCTCATTCATGACGGCAACAATCGTCGGCTTGATTTCATTGAACTGGGCAACGGCCGCCGCGCGCTGCTCGCTCGAGCCATATGTGCTGTCGTAGGCGGTGGCGAGCTCCTGCTCGATGCTCTGCGCCTCATCGGGCGTATAGTCTTCGGGCTTCTCAATGGGCAACTCGTTGACCATTTCGGTGAACGAAGTGATAAAACCCTGAGACGCATACGTGGTGATGGGCTGCCAACGGTCAAATCCAAAATCCAGCGCCTGCTCCAAGTCGATGTTGGAAAAGCCTGAGAGCCCCACAACGGTCACTAGCAGAAAAGCACAGAGGTTAGCGGCGATAGCGGGGAAGACATGGGTGGGCGTACGGAGCTTTCGCGGTCGGATGAGCGAAAGAAGCCCCAGGGAAATCTCCAGCAGGGCGAGAGAGGTTACGATTCCGGCGGTAAAGGTAAACTCGTATCCCTCGCTCACTTCCATTGCGGTGCCAAGGGCCAAGATATCGCTTGGCAGGATGGCTTCGCCTTTAAACGTTATGACGAAGTGCTCGGCAATGCCAAGGATGCAGCAGACGACGGGCACGAGAGCCATGACGCCTCCATGACGCTGTCCCAGCAAATAAAGGGAGAGCAGAACCGTCGCGAGCAGCCCGACGGAAAACCCGAATGAGTTGGCGGGAATGCGATAGAACGTTTCGTTGCAGGCAATTTCGAGTGAAACGAACGAGAGCGCTGAAACAGCGGCGATGACAAGGATGTCACGGCAAATACAGGCAACCGTTCCCGTCGCAAGGTCGGTTTGGTCGATAAGTCCCGAAACCAAGGGCTCGACAAGAAGCATGACGGCGGCAGCACCGAGCGCCGAATAAGAAAGGACCCATAGGGAGCTGCCCTCATTTACGAGCAATTGATTCGTAACCCATGCAGCTACCACGCCGAGCGGGATGAGGAGCGTCGCGCACCAAAAGACGCGGGCAATGGGTGGCTTTTCGTTGCGTTTGATTGAAAAATACACGCGCACGACGACGGCGGCCACGATAAGGACGGCGATGAATATGGGCAGATTGGCCATGTCGCTCGAAGTGATTTCAAGGGGGATATCTTCGGTCATGGACGTTCCTCTGGTACAGCAAATTAAGTTCAGTATTAGATTACTGTAACCTTTCCACGGCATTTCGAGAAACAAAGCGCCCGATACGCAAAGCTAAAGGTCTGCGAATCTTGTATTACGAACATCTGTGCGCGTCGAGTGCGCTAAACTCATCGGCAGTATGATTCGATGCAATAGGAGGCAAGGAGCTTCCATGTCTGATTCTTCTATCGTTATTCGCGGCGCTCGTGAGCACAACCTCCGTGATATCGATGTTTCCATTCCGCGTGACCAACTCGTGGTCATTACCGGTCTTTCTGGCTCGGGCAAGAGTTCGCTGGCATTCGACACTATCTATGCCGAGGGCCAGCGTCGATACGTCGAGAGCCTTTCGAGTTATGCGCGCCAGTTCTTGGGCCAGATGGACAAACCCGACTTGGATTCAATCGACGGCCTTTCGCCGGCTGTCTCAATTGATCAAAAGACGACATCCAAGAACCCGCGCTCGACGGTTGGCACCGTAACCGAGATTTATGACTATCTGCGCCTGCTGTTCGCCCGTGTGGGCACCCCGCACTGTCCCGAATGTGGCCGTGTCATTGAGCGTCAGACGACCGATCAGGTTGCCGACAAGGTCTTGGCGGCGGGGGAGGGCCGCCGCGCGTTTGTGCTGGCACCGGTGGTACGCGGGCGAAAAGGCGAGTACACCAAACTGTTTGAGGACCTTCGCGCCGAGGGCTTTAGCCGCGTGCGTGTCGACGGTGAAGTGCGCTCGCTCGACGATCCGATCGATCTGGACAAGAAGTTCAAGCACGATATCGAGGTCGTGGTCGATCGCATCGTGATCCGTGAGAACTCTCTGGGCCGTATCGCCGAGTCTGTTGAGCAGGCGACCGCGCTGGCGCACGGCAATGTGAACGTATACTTGCTGCCCGACCGCGACGCTCCCGAGGGGACCGAAGGCGAGTTGCTGGAGTATTCGCTGGCGTTAGCGTGCCCGGAGCATGGGCACTCCATCGATGACCTGCAGCCGCGTGATTTCTCGTTCAACGCGCCCTATGGCGCGTGCCCAGAGTGCGATGGCCTGGGCTTTAAGAAGACGGTCGATGCCGAGGCCCTAATCGAAGACCCCTCGAAGTCGATCGCCGACGGGGTCTTTGGCAGCCTGTTTGGCAACTCTAACTACTATCCGCAGATTTTCGCTGCGGTCTGCAAACACTTTAAGGTGAGCGTCGATACGCCGTGGGAGGATCTGCCTCCGCGGGTGCGTCGCGCGTTTTTAGACGGCATGGGCGACCAGAAGATTTCGGTCGACTATCAAAAGCTCGATGGGCGCCGCAGCCAGTGGGACACCAAGTTCTCGGGCGTGCGCAATATCCTGTACGAGCGCTATACCGAGACGACGAATGAGAACACCAAGGCGCGCTTGGAGAAGTACATCCGCGAGGAGCCGTGCTCGAGTTGCCATGGTGCTCGTCTGCGCCCCGAGATGCTCGCCGTTACCGTAGGCGGTAAGTCCATTTACGAGGTCTGCTGCCTATCGTGCCGCGAGTCGCTCGAGTTTTTTGAGGGCTTGGAGCTTACCGAGCGCCAACAATTTATCGGCGGGCGCATCGTCAAGGAAATCCTGGAGCGCTTGCGTTTTCTGGTCGATGTCGGACTCGACTATCTGACCCTCGATCGTGCCTCGGCGACGCTTTCCGGAGGCGAGGCCCAGCGCATTCGCCTGGCAACGCAGATCGGCGCCGGCCTCATGGGTGTGCTGTACATTTTGGACGAGCCGTCGATCGGCCTCCATCAGCGCGATAACGAGCGCCTGATCAAGACGCTTGAGCGCCTACGCGATATCGGCAATACCGTCATCGTCGTCGAGCATGATGAGGATACGATTCGTGCTGCCGACTATGTGATCGACATGGGCCCCGGTGCGGGCGTGAACGGCGGACACGTGGTCGCCGCGGGAACGCCTGCCGATATCATGGCGTGCCCCGATTCGATGACGGGTGCCTACCTGACCGGCAAGCGAATGATTCGGGTTCCCGATGAACGCCGCAAGCCCGGTCGCGGCTGCCTTAAGATCACGGGCGCCCGCGCCAACAACCTCAAAAACGTTACCGCCAAGATCGAGTTCGGTACGCTTACGGTCGTTACCGGCGTGTCGGGATCGGGTAAGAGCTCCCTGGTTACCGACACTATCGCACCTGCCCTTACGAATGCCATTCACCGTTCGACGCGCCCTGTGGGTCCGTATAAGAAAATCGAGGGCATCGAGTGTATCGATAAGGTTATCGATATCGACCAGTCGCCGATTGGCCGCACGCCGCGTTCCAACCCTGCTACGTACATTGGCCTGTGGGATGATCTTCGCGCGCTGTTTGCGAGTACGCCGGAGTCGAAGGCGCGTGGCTACTCGCCGGGACGTTTCTCCTTTAACGTGAGCGGCGGTCGCTGCGAAGCATGCAAGGGCGACGGACAAATTAAGATCGAGATGCACTTCCTTCCCGATATCTATGTCCCCTGTGAGGTCTGCGGCGGCAAACGCTATAACCGCGAGACGCTTGAGGTCACCTACCGTGGTAAGACCATCTCGGACGTGCTCGACATGAGCGTCACCGAGGCACTGGCCTTCTTTGGGAATATCCCGCAGATTAAGCGCAAGCTCCAGACGCTGTACGATGTAGGCTTGGGCTACGTGAGCCTGGGCCAGCCCGCTACGACGCTCTCGGGCGGCGAGGCGCAGCGTGTGAAGCTCGCCAAGGAGCTTCATCGACGCCAGACGGGCAAGACGTTCTATATTTTGGATGAGCCGACGACCGGCCTTCATTTTGAGGACGTCCGCCAGCTGCTCGATGTGCTGCAGCGCTTGGTCGATGCGGGCAACACGGTGCTGGTGATTGAACACAACCTTGATGTCATCAAGGTTGCCGACCGCCTGATCGATATGGGCCCCGAGGGCGGTAACGGCGGCGGAACCGTCGTGGTTTCGGGCACACCGGAGCAGGTTGCGGACTGTCCGCAAAGTTATACGGGCAAGTTTTTGGCGCCGTTGCTCAGGCGTGACCGGGAGCGTCAGGCTCAACTTGATGCTCAATAAATAGGCGATTCAGTTTATGGGCGCCATCGACTCCTTGTGATTCGATGGCGCTTGCTGTGTCGAAGTGACGTATGCAGCCGAATTGGACATATACTTAATCCTTGCGTCCGAATGCGAGGGAAAGGATATGCCATGGCAAAGGCTGTAAAGACGCCAAAAACCAATGCGATGCGCGAGCTGGAAAGCGCCGGCATTTCCTATGTTCTACATACGTACGAAGACGATGGTGATGAGTCGGCGGGCCTGGGGGTCGCGATTTCGGAGCAGCTTGGCGAGGAGCCCGGACAAGGATTTAAGACCTTGGTCTGCGTGACGCCGTCCAACGACCATGTCGTGTGCTGCATCCCTGTTGCCGACGAGCTCGATCTAAAGTCCGCCGCGCGTGCCGCGGGGGAGAAGTCCTTGGCCATGATGCATGTGAAGGATTTGCTTGCGGCGACTGGCTACGTTCGCGGCGGCTGCAGTCCGGTCGGTATGAAAAAACGCTACCGGACGCTCATTGATGAGACATGTGTCCTTTGGGATACCATTTTTATTTCGGGAGGCAAGCGTGGTTATCAGCTTGAGCTTGTACCCGATGATTTAATTGCATTTTGCGGGGCGACGGTCGCCCCGATTACGAGAGAGGACTGAGCGATGCCGCAGGAAGAATTGAAGTGCGGAGCTCATTTTGCAAAAGAATCTGCGCCTCAGACACCCTCATCCGAAGCTTCTTCGTCGCGAGATGGCACTGATGATATGGGCTCGTCGGACTACTCCACGGTTGGTCGTTCCGCCGGGCTTATGACCATCCTGACCATCGTGTCTCGCGTCACCGGCTTTATCCGCACATGGGCAATGGCGGCCGCTATCGGCATGTCGCTGCTCTCGTCCTCCTATCAGGTCGCCAACAACCTGCCCAATATGCTCTACGAACTCGTGATGGGCGGCATGCTCGTGACGGCGTTTTTGCCCGTGTACATGGGCGTGAGGCGTGAGCAGGGTCGCGAGGCCTCGAACGAGTACGTGGGCAACCTGCTCGGTATTCTGCTATTGGTGCTGGGTGGCATTTCGTTGCTGGGGACCGTGTTCGCTCCGGGCTTTATTTGGACGCAATCGTTCCTTTCGGGTGACGGCGGCAGCATGGATACCGCTGCGTTCATGTTCCGTTTCTTCGCCATCCAGATTCTGTTTTATGGTTTGGGCTCGGTGTTCTCGGGCGTTCTCAACGCACACCGCGACTACTTCTGGTCGACGTTTGCCCCGGTCCTCAACAATGTGATCGTCATTGCGAGCTTTATGGGCTTTGCGCCCGTGTCCGCACAGTTTGGCGAACGTGCCGGCATCATCTTGATTGCGGCCGGTACGACCCTCGGTGTCTTTGTTCAGATGGCTTGTCAGATCCCCGCGCTTGGCAAGCACGGCGTGCATCCCCATATCCATATCGACTTTAAGGACCCCGCACTGCGCCAGACGATTGCGCTCGGTATCCCGACGCTGCTCGCCACGGTGTGCATGTTTGTCTCGACTTCTATCACGAACGCTGCCGCGCTGGTGGTCCAGCCCGAGACCGGTCCTTCCGTCATCGCCTATGCGCGCCTGTGGTACACGCTGCCCTACGCGCTGATTGCCGCCTCGCTTTCGACGGCGCTCTATACCGAGCTCTCTCACGACGCACAGGAGAAGGATTACGACAGCGTCCGCACGGGCATTTCGCGTGGCGTCGCCCAGATGCTGTTCTTCCTGGTTCCGTTCGCGCTGTACCTGATTGTCTTCGCGCGTCCGCTCAACATGATCTACTGCGCTGGCAAGTTCGATGAGTCCGGCGTGGCGCTGGTGTCGGAGTTCCTTATCTACCTGGCACTTTCCCTGCCGCTCTACGGCGTGGTCGTGCTGATGCAGAAGAGCTTCTCTGCCTTGCTCGACATGAAGCCCTATAGCCGCTATTGCCTGTATTCCGCCATCGGCCAGGCCGGCTCGGTTCTGCTGTTTGGCGTTGTGCTGGGCTTCGGTATGCCGGCAATCGCGCTTTCGTATGTCGTCGACTACGTGATCTTGGTCGGTTGCTCGCTGTGGTGGCTGCGTCGTCGTCTGCGTGGTCTTCAGGTTAAATCTATCCTGCATGGCGGTTTCTTTGGCCTTTTGCTCGGTGGCCTGGGTGCTGCCGCAGGCGCCGGCGTCATGTGGGCGCTTGAGCACTTTGTCGGGGCACTTGGCGGCTCGATTCTGATTACTCTTGGCTACGTTTGCGTTGCGGGTGTCGTCTCGCTTGCTGTTACCTTTGGCCTTGCCGTCGTCCTTAAGATGCCCGAGGTCTCGGCGCTGATTCGTCGCAAGTAGGTGCGCGTGGCCGGTCACGACAACATTCCAACGCTTGCCGAGCAGGTTTCGCGCGTTCCCACGCAGCCCGGCTGCTACCTTTGGAAAGACGCCAAGGGCGATGTCATCTACGTGGGCAAGGCGAAAAACCTGCGCGCCCGTATGCGTCAGTACGTGACGCTGCAGGACGAGCGCCAGAAGATCCCGCTGATGATGCAGCTGGTGGCGAGCTTTGACTATATCGTGGTGGAGACCGAGCACGAGGCGTTGGTGCTCGAGCGCAATTTGATTGGTCAGTACCATCCGTACTTTAACGTCGACCTCAAGGATGACAAGAGCTACCCCTTTATCGCCATTACAAAGGGCGACCTGTATCCCGCTATCAAATACACGCGTGAGCGTCATAAGCCGGGAACGCGCTATTTTGGACCTTATACCGATAGCCGCGCGGCACGTGAGACGATAGATACGCTGCGCAAGGTTATCCCCATCTGCTCCGCATCCTGTGCGGAGTGGCGTCGTTGTCGCCGTATCGTCGAGTCCCACAAGGGCGAGGAAGACATCGTCAATATGATTTGCGCGCAAAACGGGCGCCCCTGCTTTGACTACCATGTCGGGCGCGGCCCGGGTGCGTGTGTCGGCGCGATTTCCCCGGCAGACTATGCCAAGAACGTCAAGCGTGTCGAGCGCTTTTTGTCGGGCCATCGCAAGGATGTCGTCGATGAGCTGACCTCCGAGATGACGGATGCCGCTGAGGCGCTCGACTTTGAGCGCGCGGCACGCGTCAAACGTCGTTTGGAGGTCATCAGGGGTCTGGACGATCGTCAGCAAGTCGTTTTTCCCTCCAGTGTCGATATAGATGTCATCGGTTTCTATCGCGAGGAGACCATCTCCGCCGCTTGCGTCTTCGTCGTTCGCGAGGGCCGAACTGTTCGCACCTGCGAGTTCATTCTCGACAAGGGTCTTGATGTTGACGAGGAAGAGCTCCAGTCGGGCTTTCTTAAGCGCTATTACGACGAGACGGCTGATATTCCAGCTGAGGTCAACCTTTCCGTCGAGCTTGAGGATGCGGAAGCGCTGGGGGAGTGGCTTGCGGGCAAGCGTGAGCGTTCCTGCCATCTCCATAGGCCGCAGCGTGGCGAAAAGCACCGTCTGCTCGATATGGCATCCAAAAATGCGCGCCATGCCCTCATGCGCTACATGATGCGAACGGGGTACGCTGACGACCGCACCAATCAAGCGCTCCTGGAGCTCGAAAGTGCGTTGGCGCTGCCATCGCCGCCGTTGCGTATCGAGTGCTTCGATATCTCTACACTGCATGGCACCTTTACGGTCGCCTCGATGGTGGTGTTTACCAACGGGCGCGCCGACAAGAGTCAG
>CABRZN010000029.1 GCA_902475445.1 uncultured Collinsella sp. | reverse complement strand
CGAGGTGTAAAACACCTGCAGGTCGGCCCAGTCCGCAGGAAATGCGGAAAGGTCGATGTGCTTTGCCTGGCACTCGGTCAAAAGCTGTCGACGGTCCGTCCCGCTCCAGCAAACCACTTGGACGGAGTAGCGACCGATGCAATCGCTGAGCCTTTTGATCACCACATAGAGCGGATCGGCCATCGCGGTGTCCACGGCCGATATCACCGTAAGCTCGCAGACGGAGAACGCAACGCCTTCGGTAAATTCCGTCTGCACAAACTGCGAGAACTCGCCCATAACGTTGCCGTGGTAATCGAGCTTGACGGCGCCGACCTCGATAATCTCATTGCGCAGCCCACGGCGCTGGCGTTGCTTTGACACCGGCGCAAACTCAAAGTCCAGCACGATCTGGCGCGCAAAGTTCGTCGTATCGATAGCCGAGATACACGGCGTCTTTTCAGCTGACATGGTTAGGGCCTCTCTCCGTTGCCTGCCGCTCGTTTCTCGAACGGCTTCGTCGCAGTAAGCGTAACCGCCTGTGCAGACACAAACACAGGGTGGCCCCTCACATCTCGGCAAACGAGATCAGCTTGACGTCTCCCCTACTCTCCGCGGCATCCCGACATCCCTGCGTAAAGCCGCTTTTTGAAAAAAGCGCATAGCTTTTTCGTTGCCGTCTAAAGAGCTCGCTTCGATGAACGAGCTTTTGCAGCACGTCTTCGCCCGCCGGTTCATTGCGCCATTTGCACTCCGCAAACAGTGCAGTGCCCTCGCCATCGTCAACAATCAAGTCGATTTCTTCCTGCGTATGCGTGCGATTATCCGTCCCCCACCAGCGCCCGACGCTCGCCGGAACCACATCGAGCTGGCCCGCGCGCGCGAGTTCGTACACGTATTGTTTGCATATAAGCTCAAAGACCGTACCCATGTAATCCGATATGTGCGGCTCAATGCGCTTATACGCCATCTCGGCCATATCGTTTTGAATCAGCCCGATGTTCTGCGGCACAAACTTGTACCAGAACCTAAACATCTGGTCGCTCAGCAGATACACGGCCCGCTTATTGCTCGTCTCGTTTAGGGGCAGCTCGCGCTCGACAATCCCAAGCGACGCCAGCTTATCCACATAGCTCTTAACGTTGCTCGCAGGGATTCCCGTGGAGCTCGCAATCTCCGAAATTCTCGAGCGCCCCTGGGCAATTGCTTGCACGATCGCATCATATTGCTCGGGATTGCGGCACTCTTGCAACAGCAGGTTACTCGGCTCCTCAAAGAGATAACCCGTAGGAGTAAGAAAAAGACGTTTGATGTTGTCCTTGAGCGGTGCGGCAGGATCGACTTTCTCGATATATGCAGGAATGCCGCCCGTCATGCCATAGCAAACCGCAGCGTCTTCGCGACCCATGCTATGCCACAGGCCGAGGGTCGTCGTAAAATCGAGCGGCATGATCTTAAACTGGGCTGTACGCCTACCGTATAGTGGGCTCTCGTAGCCCAACACCTGCTCTTCCATAAACGAAAGAGACGAGCCGCATAGAATCAGCATGAGCTTGGTCTCTTTGTACAGGTGATCGATCTTGTCTTGCAGCAACGAGCTGATCTCGGGATTCGATTGGGCGAGATAGGGGTACTCGTCAATCACGACAATCAAACGTTCCGTGCGAGCCATGGTGGCCAATGCATCGAACGCCTCGTCAAAACTACGAAACGACACGCCTGCAGCACCAACCGAACCCGCAAGTATCGCCTGGCTAAAGCCGTGCAGATTTGCCTCTGCATTGGTACGACGAGCTTGAAAGTAAATAGCCTTCTTGCCTTGGATGAACTCTGTGATAAGACGCGTTTTACCCACACGACGGCGGCCGTAAATCACAGGCATCTCAAAGGAGCCCGTGCCATACAGTCGATTGAGCTCGGACATTTCCGCTGTTCTTCCGATAAACATAGGACCATCCTTCCTTTACGTTATAGCTAGCTATATTATACCTTCCTATAATATAGCTAGCTATAACGTAATTCGACAAGCGGCGCACGCAAAAGGGGCGGTACACCACCGTACGTGGACCGTTCCGGAAAATGCATCCCGTTCTGGAGCCAAAAACTGGGCCGTAGTTTCCGCCAAGCATCCCATCCGGAAAGCGTGTCCCGTTCTGAGCCTGAATTCTGGGATGCACTTTCCGCTGAAGCTTCTACCGGAAAATGCATCCCATTCTGAGCGTCGAATCCGGGACGTAGTTTCCGCATGCGGCCTCGTTAGGAAAGCATGTCCCACTCTGAGCGCTCATTCCGGGGCGCAATTTCCGCCAGAAACGCCGCCGGGAAAGCGCATCCCGGTTTGGAGCCGAAATCTGGGATGCGGTTTCCGGTTGAGGGCTGTCCGGAAAGCGCGTCCCATTCCGAGTGGCAATTCCGGGTCACAGTTTCCGCAGATACAAGGCGACAGTCCGCCGGCCTTATCACATGCCTTCAAATATGCGATCCAGAAACACAAAACAGCAGATAGAATGCTCTTTTTCAAAAAGTACACGTCCCGAAACTTACCAAGACTTCATATCCAGCTACCGTTCACGGTCGCCGATTACCGCCCACCGATTCAAACAAGAAATATGTCGCCGAAAACAGGCCATCTACCTGCATGGTTAGATTTTGGTCAGCTTTTGGTCAGTTGGGCGGCAAGTTGCGGCTGATACGTTTTTTGCTACCCAAAAGGAGGCGGTAGCTCATGACCCATTGCAATGACCAACTCATCGACCAACTGCTCACTCAAGCCGAACAAGAGGGGCGCTGTCTGATTCCCCCGAGCACGGCAATCCGAAAAGCGCTCCTTCGGCGCATCGGCAGCGCGGTCGTCTCGCCCATGCTGGGACTGTTCGCGCGCAAAATGCGCTGGGATGAACTCAACCGGGCACAGCGTCATTGCGAGATTATTCGCGCCCTTGCGATCATCCACCCCGATTGGACGTTCTGCTCGTTTTCGGCCGCCTGCCTGCTGGGGCTCGAGGTCTCGTGGCGACATCTGAACGTTGTGCATGTCTGTAGCTCGACAAAGCCGTCGGCTCGCCCGGGCGCGCATATTCAGCGGCATCAGATCGAGCCGGCCGGAGCAATCCGTCTATCCGGCACATCAGTAACGCCGCCCATCCAAACGGCCACAGATTGCCTGCTGCAAACTGGTTTTGCCGACGGCATGCCCATTGCCGATTCGGCGATCTCAAAGCTCGGCCTTGCGCCGGAACAGCTGATGGAGGCCGTTGAGCAACGAGCGACTGCCCGCAATGGTCGCGCGATTCGCACCGCCCTCACAACGCTTCGATATGCCGACGCCCGCGCCGAGAGCGGCGGGGAATCGGTCGCCCGAGCCGTCATGATCGAGACGGGCTTTGCGCCCGACTGGCTTCAATACGAGCTGACGGACCCCTTCGATTCGGCCAAGCCCATACGAACGGACTTTGCCTGGGAGCGCCAGGCGCGGGAACTCACGCTGGGCGAGCTCGACGAGCTCATCAAATATACCGACCAGACCATGCTGGCCGGACGCACCACCGCCGAGGCGCTCGTTGCCGAACGACAGCGCGAGGCGCACCTATCGCTCTACGGTCACCCTCTGCTGCGCTTTACCATGAGCGAAGTCCGCTCGGCAGGACTGCTCGCGAAAAAGCTGCAGACGGCAGGCATCCGGCAGACCGCGCTGCCGACATGGCTCAACGAGGTGGAGTTGTAGGAGCTGTTGAGCTTATGCCCGTCTGCCTGCCAAACCGGGACACACTTTCCGGTTGAAGCTCCAACCGGAAAGTGTGTCCCACTCTGGAGCCGAATTCCGGGATGCGCTTTCCGCCAGAGGCTCTACCGGAAAGCGCATCCCATTCTGAGCATCGATTCTGGGATGTAATTTCCGCCGAGGGCTCCAAGGGGAAACTGCATCCCATTCTGAGCGCTCATTTCGGGACACGCTTTCCGCTCCAAACAAAAGGCCCCGGCTCGCGATGGAGCTGGGGCCAAAGGTGCAGCATATGCAGTTGATGTTGAGCGCGAACAGCTCGTCAGCAATGACCGTCCGCGCTCTACCCTACCCGCGGTGACGGACGCGGCTGTACGGCGTATCCACCATGGGAAGATCCGGGCGCAGCTTGCCGTCAAATGCGCGGTAGGCGTTCTGCACGGCGGGCGCCGTGGGGATCGTTGCGATCTCGCCGATGCCCTTGCCGCCGTATGCCACGGGCAGCAGCTCGTCCTTCTCCACGTAGATGGCGTGGATATCCGGAATCTCGGGCGCACGGAACAGCCCGAGCGTGCCGTACCTGGCCTGGGGCACGCAGTCCTTGAGCGGCCAATCCTCGGTAAGTGCATAGCCCATACCCATGAGCACGCCGCCTTCGATCTGACCCTGGATGGAGATGGGGTTGACCACCTTGCCGGAATCGTGCGCGGCATAGACCTCGCTCACGCGACCGCCATCATCCAGAATGACCACATGCGTGGCAAAGCCGTAGCAGATGTGACTCTTGGGATTGGGGACGTCGGCGCCCAGTTTGTCGGTCGGCTCCAGGTACACGTAGCCAAACTCGCATCCCTCGAGTGCCTTGATGGCGGCCGCGGGGTCCTGAGGATGCATGCCCTGGCCGGCGACGAGTTCCTGCGCGCGCAGCTGGTAGGCGCGACCGTCGTCGTACTCGATCTTGACGCCGTCACCATGCGCGCTCACGGGAGTATCGGGTGCAGGCTTACCGGCCTCGATGCCAACCATGGCATCGCGCAGCAGGAAGGCGGCGCCGCGCACGGCCTCGCCGGTCACGACCGTCTGGCGCGAGCCAGACGTGGTGCCGGAGTCGGGAGCGTTCTCGGTGGAGCACTCGCCGTTGGCAATGCAGCTCAGCGGCAGACCGCACGCCTCGGCAACGTCCTGCAAAAAGACCGTGTTGCAGCCCTGGCCGATGTCGGACGTGGCGGCGTAGACCACGGCCACGCCGTTCTCGATGCGGATCTTGCAGCGGCCGGCATCGGGCAGGCCCACGCCCACGCCGGCGTTCTTCATGGCGCAGGCGATACCGGCGTGTCCGGGATGCGCGTAATAGGCATCCTTGACCTCGAGCAGCGTCTCCTTAAGCGCCGTGGAGCAATCGGCGATCTGGCCGTTGGGCAAAACCTCGCCCGGCTCGATGGCGTTACGGTAGCGGATCTCCCACGGATCCAGGCCGACCTTCTCGGCCAGTAGGTCGATCAGGCTCTCGAGTGCAAACTCGGACTGGCAAACGCCAAAGCCACGGTACGCGCCGGCAGGCGGGTTGTTAGTGTAGTAGCCAAAACCGCGAATGTCGGTGTTCTGGTACTTGTAGGGACCGACGGCATGCGTGCAGGCACGCTCGAGCACCGGGCCGCACAGCGAAGCGTAGGCGCCGGTATCAAAGTTGATCTCGCAGTCCAGGCCGGTAAAGTTGCCCTCGGCGTCGCAGCCCAGCGTAAAGGTGCCGTCCATGGCATGACGCTTGGGATGGAACGCGAGCGACTCGGCACGCGTGAGCTTGCACTTCACAGGACGCTGAAACTTATATGCGGCGAGCGGTGCTGGACCGAAACGTCCTCCTTACCGCCAAAGCCGCCGCCCACGAGCATGGTCTCGACGACCACGCGCTCGGGCTCGTTGTCCCAGCCAAACATGTGGGCACACTCTTTGCGCGTGTCGTAGGCACCCTGGTCGGTCGACTGCACCTTGACGCCGTTCTTGTACGGGAAGGCAACGGCGCACTCGGGCTCCAAAAAGGCATGCTCGGTAAAGGGCGTAGTAAAGCGCTGCGTCACGGTAAACGCGCTCTCTGCCAGCGCCTTGGCGGCGTCGCCGCGCGTCACATGGCGGCTCTGGCACACGTTGTCCTTGAGCTCCACCGTGTTGCCAAAGGCAAAGAAGCTGTCGTGCAGGCGCGGGGCGTCGGCAGCCTTGGCCTCGACAATGTTACGCACGGGCTCCAGCGGCTCGTAATCAATCTTTACGAGCTTCTTGGCCTTCTCGAGCGTCGCCTCGTCCTCGGCAACCACCAGCACGATGGCGTCACCCACGCAGCGAGTGATATCGCCCTGGGCGATCATGACGTCCCAGTCCTGGATAAGATGGCCGACCTGGTTGACCGGCACGTCCTCGGCGCGCAGGATGCCCACCACACCGGGCAGGGCCTCGGCCTTGGAGGTATCGATGGAGAGCACGCGGGCGCGCGGATACTTGGAGCGCACGGCGCTGGCATAGGTCAAGCCCGGCTGATCGGACTCGTCGATGTCGTCGGGGTACTTGCCCTCGCCGAGAACCTTCTTGCGCACGTCGATGCGGAAGGCGCGCTTGCCCACGCCGTAGTCATCGCCGCGCTCCAGATCCTCGTCGATCTGCTTTTCGCCGCGGAGTACCGCAGCGGCCAGCGAGATGCCCTCGATAATCTTTTTGTAGCCGGTGCAGCGGCAGACGTTGCCGCGGATGGCGTACTTGATCTGCTCCTCGGTGGGCTCGGGATCCTCGGCGATGAGCGCAGCGCCCGCCATGACCATACCGGGGATGCAAAAACCGCACTGCACGGCGCCCACGGCGCCAAAGGCGTACACAAAGGCCTCGCGCACATCCTCGGGCAGGCCCTCAACAGTCACGATGTTGCGGCCAGCGGCAAGAGCGGTGGTTAGCACGCACGCCTTGACGGCCGCGCCGTCCACATGGATGGTGCAGGTGCCACAAGCACCTTCGGAGCAGCCGTCCTTGGCGGAATGGATATGCAGGTCGTCGCGCAGGTAGCGCAGCAGCGGTTTGTTTTGGGTCGTCGTGCGATTGACGCCGTTAACGGTAAAAGTGAATTCCTGTGCCATGGTGATTCCCTTCTACACGCCGGCGGCGATGCCGGTGCGGTCGTGGATGGCGCCATGCGGGCAGACGACGGCGCACATGCCGCACGACAGGCAGTCCACACCGTCGATATGGGCGCAGTTGTCCTCGATGCGGATAGCGCCGGCAGGGCACTTTTTAGCGCACATGCCGCAACCGATGCAGCTCGTGTCGCAGATCTTGCGCGCAATGGCGCCCTTGTCGGTGTTGTTACAGCGCACCAGAATGTTCTGGTAGCCGGGAACGAAGGCAATCACGCGCTGCGGGCACGCCATGCCGCACAGGCCACAGCCCGTGCACTTTGAGCGATCCACGCGGGCGATGCCATCGACCAGCGCAATGGCACCGTGGGGGCAGGCCGTGACGCAGGCGCCACAGCCAATGCAGCCTTCGCTGCAGCGGGCATCGCCGCCTGCGGAGGCGCAACCGCTTCCGCAGGCAACGTAGGCCACATTATGTTGAATGGATTTGGCCATAAGAGACTCGCCTATTTCTTAAGAAGGTACGAATAGTTGTCGCGCACAGCCCTGATGGTCAGGCGGACGGCCTCGGGAAGACCGGTGTTGACGGCATCGACCGAGACGGTACGGACCGTGCCGGCAACGCGGACCTTAAAGTGATCCTCGTCCACGGCCAGGAAGCCCTCGTTCTCGGAGTTCTCCATGTCCTGCTCGCTCCAGAACAGGGTGAGCTTGTCCTTGTAGGGACGACCCTCCTGGTAGGGGCAGAACACGGCGCAGTTGCCGCACTCGTTGCACATGCCGTCGACATGGACGACCTGATGCTTGGCCAGGCCCGGCACCTTAATTGCCACGTTGGCGCGGTTGGGGCACACGTCGCAGCAGACCTCGCACACCGAGCCGCAGCCCAGGCAGCGAGTCTTGGTGCAGTTGCGCTTGTCGCGGCACAGCGACCCCTTGCGCTCGTAGCAAGCGTCCTCGCGATCGGCCTGCTCGTTGCAGTCGGCGTACTTGTTAAAGTCCACGCCGGCGATGGCACGGGCGACCTCGGCGGCGTCGGCGATAGCCTCGACAACGGTGGCAGGACCGCGGCGGCAGTCGCCCGCAGCCCAGACGCCCTCGACGCCGGTGGAGGTGGCGGCAAGGCGGCCGCGACGGTCGTGCTCGACGCCCGCGGCATCGTACAGGCTGGCATCGATGCCCTCGCCCACGGCACAGATCACTGTGGTGGCGGGCAGCTCGACGGTCTCGCCCGTGGCGACGGGGCTGCGACGGCCGCTTGCGTCCGGCTCGCCAAGCTCCATAACATCGCAGGTCAGCACGGCGCCGTTGAGCGCCTTGGGCGCCAGCAGCTCGCAGAACTCAACGCCGTCGGCAAGAGCAAGATCGAGCTCTTCCTCGTCGGCGGGCATCTGCTTCTTGGTGCGGCGATACACCAGGCGCACGTTCTTCACGCCAGCAAGGCGCTTGGCCACGCGGGCCGCGTCCATGGCGGTGTTGCCGGCGCCAATGACCACGACGTCCTCGCCCAGCTCGAGCTTCTCGCCCTTCTTGGCGGCCTCGAGGAACTCCAGCACGTCGAGCTCGGCACCCTCGCCCAAGCCCGCAGAGCCGGGCATCCAGGCACCAGTGGCCACGACTACGTCGGTAAAGCCCTGGGCCTTGAGCTCGTCAATGGACTCCACGCGGGCGTTGAGCTGCACCTTGGCGCCAAAGGCCAGGCAGAGCTCGGCATCGTGGGAGATATCGTCGCTCGCGATACGGAACTCGGGGATCACGTGACGGACCACGCCGCCGAGAGAGTCGCGGGCCTCGAAGATAGTGACGGGCACGCCGGCGCGCGTCAGGAAGAACGCCGCCGCCAGACCGGCCGGGCCGCCGCCGATAACGGCAACGTTGCGCTCGGCGTCGTTGGCAATGGCCTGGGCGCGCAGCTTGGGCAGCACGGCGGTCATGGCCTCGCGGGCGGCCTTGAGCTTGCTGGCGCGAATCTGGGCGCCCTCGGGCTCGTAGAATGCACGCTCGCAGGCACGGCCGCAGGGATGCGGGCAGATGGTACCGGTAATGAACGGCAGGGCGTTGCGCTCGATGATGATATTGAGCGCGTCCTCGTAGCGGCCCTCGTCAACAGCCGCCAGATAGGCAGGGATATCCTGCTGGATGGGGCAGCTCGTACGGCACGGCGTGGTAAAGCAGTCGGAAAGCGGGCTCTTGCCAGCGACCTTGCGGTCGGGCAGCGGACGCAGCGGCTTCTTGTAGAGCGGGTTGGTGAGTGAGTCGGTCTGGATCGCGGTCACGGCCTCGAGAGAGACGCCCGCGAACGGCTTGCCGTCCAGATCGGTAAACTCGCCGGCCATCTGGCTAAAGCGCTCGTAGCCACCGGGCTTGAGCACGTCGGTCGCCAGGGTAACGGGCCAAATACCGGCATCATACAGGGCGCGGATGTTGTAGACCGTGGCACCACCGGAGTAGCTGATGCGCAGCTTGCCGTCAAACTGCTCGGTAATGCGGCGGGCGGCCTCGATGGTCAGTGAGAACAGCGAACGGCCGGACATGTACATCTCGGTAGAGGGCAGCTCGTTTCTCGTCACGTCGACGGGGAAGGTGTTGGTCAGCTTGACGCCAAACTCCAGGCCGCGCTCGGCGCACAGGGCAATCAGGCGCTCGAACATGGGCACGGCGTCGGCCCACTGCAGGTCCTCGCGGAAGTGCGTATCATCAAAGACGATGTAGTCAAAGCCCAGCTCGTTCAGACGCTGGCGGGCAAACTCATAGCCCAGCAGCGTGGGGTTGCACTTGATGTAGGTGTTGAGGCCCTTCTCGGTGATGAGGTAGGTCGCGATGCGCTCGATCTCGGCGGGCGGGCAGCCATGCAGCGTGGACTCGGTGATGGAGTTGGAGACGCGTGCCGGGATGGACTCGACAAACGCGGCGTCGACATGCTCAAACTTGTCCAGGTTGGCGAGTGCCCAGGCACGGCACTCGTTCCAGACGTCGGAGCCGCTGGCATCCTTCATGCCCTCGATGTAGGCGTCGACCTTGGGGCTCTTAATGCCCTCCAGGTCATAGCCCACCGACATGTTGAAGACAAAGCCGTCCGGGCTGCCCAGACCGTACTCGCGAGCGATCAGGTGGCAGGCAAACCATGCCTTCACGTACTCGGCAAAGGCCTGCGGAACCTCGAGCTCGGTCGACCATTCGCAGTTGTAGCACTCGTCCTGAGCCACGATGCAGGGCTTGTTGACGCACTTGGAGAGCTCCTCGCCGTCCATAACCTGGACGGTCTTGAGCTCAAAGAAGCGAGAACCGGCCACATAAGAGGCCACGATGTTCTGGGCCAGCTGCGTATTGGGACCGGCAGCCGGGCCAAACGGAGTCTCGATGCGCTCGTCAAAAATGGGAAGCGCACCCTCCTGGTTGGTCGTGACCATCTTACGCACGCCAAAGATGGCGTCCTGGGTCTTGTGCTCCTCGATGATCCAGTTCATCAGCTGCGAAAACGGGATCGGCCTCATGATGTCGCTCATAGTGAGCTCCTCTCTGTAACGCCCGGCGAGACCGCGCGGCGGGCGCAAATACGGTGTAGCGCTAGCACAGCGCCGGCGACCCCGCGGAGGCCGCCTATGCGCGCGCCGGATGCGGCGAAACATCCGACGCGCGCGAATCTACTTGTGAATTAGTAGGTGCGATCGTTGAGCGTGCTCCAGAGCTTCTTGGACTCGGCCATGGTCCACGCGTTGATCTTGTCCTCATCAATCCCAACGAACTCACGATCCTTGTACAGGACGCGGCCGTTGATGATGGTGGTGCGGCAGTTTTTGCCCATCATGCCAAAGAGCATGTGGCCGTCGATATTCTCCTCGCTCAGCGGCGTAAAGGGCTTGTAGTCCATGACGATGACATCGGCGGCAGCGCCGGCCTCGAGCACGCCGAGCTTGCGATCGAAGTACTTGCTCGCCATCTTGGCGTTGTTCTCGAACAGCATGGTCATGGCCTCGCACCAGCCCACGTTGGGCATGGCGGCGTTGTGGCGCTGAATGATCAGGAAGACCTTAAGGCTCTCGAGCATATCGTGGGTGTAGGCGTCGGTGCCCATGCACACGGGGATACCGCGGCGGAAGAACTCGAGCACGGGGGCGCAGCCCACGGCGTTGCCCATATTGGATTCGGGGTTGTTGACGAGCCGGGTACCGGACTCCTTGACGATATCCATCTCGGCAGGCGTCACGTGGATGCAGTGGCCGAGCATGGTGTCGGGACCCAGCAGATTGTGCTGCAGCAGGCGCTCGACGGGGCTGATGCCACCGCGGTTGAGGCGGGAGTCCCACACGTCATTCATGCCCTCGCACACATGGATGTGGAAGCCGGTCAGGCCGTTGTTGGCCTCGGCCATCTTGTCCATGGTCTCGTCCGACAGCGTAAAGGTGGCGTGACCGCCAAACATGGCGGCGATCATGTGGTTGTCGTTATCGCGACGCTCCCTGGCGGCCCACTGGGCAAATTCGGCGTTCTCGGCAATGGCCTGGTCGCATTTTTCCTGGCCGCGGCGATCGGAGACCTCGTAGCACAGGCACGAACGCATGCCCAGCTCCTGAGCTGCATCCTTAATGGTAAAGAGGCTTCCCGGGATTTCGCAGAAGCTCGCATGATGATCGAAGATCGTGGTGACGCCATCGCGGATGGAGTCAAGAATCGTGGCATAGGCGCTGGCCTTGGTGCCGTCGAGCGTCAGGTTGTCATCGATCTTCCACCACTGCTGCTCAAGATTCTCCAGGAAGTTGGTGGGGTTGCAGCCCTTAATGGCAAGGCCGCGGGCCAGACCCGAGTAGATGTGGGTGTGGCAGTTGATGAGTCCGGGCATGATGAGGTTGCCCTGGGCGTCGACGTACTCGGCATCCGGGTACTTGGCCTTGAGCTCGCACTCGGGGCCCACTTCGACGATCGTATCTCCGTCAATGGCGACCGCACCGTTTGGAATGAACGGGGTCTGAGCGTTGCGGGTAAAGACAGAACCGTTAGCGACCAGAAGCATGGATGCTCCCTTCAACATCAGGGGCGGGGTTTGACACCTCTGACATGGCGAAGTGCGAAGCGCCGGCCTACACCGGAAACGGGCCCTCTCCCGTCAACGCTTCACCAAAGGGACAAACCCTTTGAAGTGCGGCTTGGCGCCGCATGACGTCGGCGGACGAGGCGATGCGCCCGCCGACGAATAGCGCCGAATTGGCTACTTCTTGCTCTCGGGCAAGACCAGATCCACGGCAGCGTCCTTGGCAGCATCGATGTGCTGAGCCACGACCGGCGTCTGCGGAAGGATCAGGTTAAGGACAATGGCCATGATGGCGGTGGGGGTTACGGCATTGGAGCCGATGACGGTGGACACCCAGGCGGGCATACCCTCGCCGGCAAGGCAACCGCTGGCCATCCAGATACCCAAGCCAAAGACGACGGAGGTGCCGACGATGGTGGTGGTGCGCTGCGTGAGGCCCTCGCGGGTGAACATGCGCACGCCGTTCATGGTGATGGTGCCAAAGACGCCGACGGTCGCGCCGCCGATGACGGGCTGCGGGATAGCGGAAAGGACGGCAGAGAGCTGCGGGAACAGACCGGCGATGGCAAAGACGGCAGCAATGATTACAAAGACCCACTTGTTGACGACCTTGTTGGAACAGATGATGCCCACGTTCTGGCCAAGGGCGCTGGTGGGAAGACCGCCCAGCAGGCCGCCGACCATAGAGGTGAGGCCCTGGGACACGATAGCGCCGGAGAGCTCGCGCTCGGTGGGCATACGGTCGATGGAACCCAGGCAGGCGGCGGAGACGTCACCGATAACCTGGATGGCAACCATGGGGAACACGACGGCGAGGGTAATGCAGACCTCAGGATCAAACTCGAGCGCGTAGGGCATGAGCTTGGGAAGGGCGAAGACCTGAGCGGTGGCGACGCTGGAGAAGTCGATCATGCCAAAGGGAATCGAAACGATCATGCCAACGATCATGCCAAAGAACACGGAGCCCAGCTTGAGCGTGCCCTTGCCAAAGTTGGCGAGCGCAAAGACCACGGCGAAGGTGATAAGGGCGACGCACCAGGCCTGCGGGGTGCCCCACAGCGGCGTACCCATACCGCCGGCCATATACTTGACGGCCGTGGGATACAGCGAAACGCCAATGGAGAAGATGACCGTACCGGTCACGACGGGCGGGAACAGCCACTTAATCTTGCTGTAGGCCAGACCAAAGAGGACCGCGACGGCACCGCCGACAATCTCGCCGCCCAGCAGTGCGCCAAAGCTAAAGCCCGAGGCACCCATGGCCTGCAGGGCCGGCAGGAACGCGAACGAAACGCCCATGACGATGGGCAGGCCGCCGCCGATGCGACGGAAGGGAGCGAAGGCCTGAAGGGCCGTGTCGATTGCCGAAAGAATGAGCGCAACCTGAATGATGTCGGTGCTCTGCTGGCTATTAAAGCCGTAGACGCCGGCCATGATGACCGCCGGGGTAATGATGCCGGCAAACGATGCCAGCACGTGCTGAAGGGCACACGGGATCATTTCCTTAACGGGCGGCATGCCTTCGCGAGTGAACAGGGCTTCAGTGCCGTTCGTAACCGTCTCCTGGGCCATATGACCACCAATCCTCGAAGTAGTTGTTTTCGCATCTAACGCTCTATTGTGACGCAGTGCGGGGGTGAGGTTGTGCCTTCGTTGCATATCGTATTAAAGATTTTTCTCATTCTCAATAATAATTTTTTGTTATCAGGCTATTCTTCAGCTGAGATAATGTATTTCCGCAGGTCAGGAAAGTGTCTGGTCAAAATAACATCTAACTTTTCTTTTGGTCGACCGCTTACCGCCAAAATCCTACCGTTCGTCTGTATTACGCAATGTACCTGCGAATATGTGAGTCAATAGACACCGTGTTACCATGAGAAAAAATTGTTATGAACATTTCCGATTTCACCCAAAGGAGTTGCCCGTGAACGAGACCGTACGTCGCTTTTTGCCGATGGTCGATTTCCTGGAGCAGATACTCGGCAAAAACAGCGAAATCGTGCTGCACGATTTCTCGGATCCCGACCACGCCATCGTCGATATTCGCAACGGCATCGTGAGCGGCCGCAAGGTCGGCGGTCCCGCCACCGACCTGGCACTCAAGATCATGCACGACGCCAAGTATCGCGACCTGCCGTTTATTACGGGCTACGAGGGGCGCGGCGCCGGTGGCAAGACGCTGGAGTCAGCGACGTACTTTATCCGCGAGGATAACGAGATCGTCGGTATGCTCTGCGTCAACACCGATCTTTCCACGGTACGCTCCATCAACGCCATGGCCCAGCAGCTCATGGCCTACTTCGACGCTGTGCCAAGGCAGGCGGAGCCCGCGTCTATCGAGGTTGAAAGTCTTTCGGAGTCTACACAGGAGCTCATCGACCGCAGTATTTCCGAGTTGATCGAAAGCCGCGGGCAGGATGTCGCCTCGCTTGGGCAGGCCGATCGCGTGGACGTTATTCGCCACCTTAACGGCAACGGCGTATTTATGCTCAAGGGCGCTGTTGCTTGCGCTGCCACCGCGCTGGGCATCTCGGAGCCCAGCGTCTACCGCTACCTGCAAAAAGTCCGCAAGGAGGGCTAATCCGCCGATCCCTTGGGGACGGAGGAAAACGGATCGTTTTGCCGTACCGCTTGACAAAAGACCCTGCAGCCCACACGCGCTGCAGGGTCTTTTTTGCATGTCATGTTTAGCTGTTGCCAACGCCTTAGAGAGCGGCGACGACCTCGATCTCGACCAGACCGCCAGCCGGAAGAGCGGCAACCTGGAAAGCGCTGCGCGCGGGGAACGGGGCCTCGAACTTGGAGGCATAAATCTCGTTCACGGCGGCAAAGTCGGCGATGTCGGCCAGGTAGACCGTGGTCTTGACGACATCGGCAAACGTGGCGCCGGCAGCGGTCAGCAGGGCCTCGACGTTAGCAAGGGACTGCTTGGCCTGGGCCTCGACGCCCTCGGGCAGCTTGCCAGTCGTGGGATCGATGCCCAGCTGGCCGGACAGGAACACCATGTTGCCGGTCTGGATACCGGGGGAATACGGGCCGATGGCTGCGGGTGCGTTATCGGAAGACACGACGGTCTTGCTCATGTTTTACTCCTTACGATCAGTTGAGAGAGCGTGAGCGCGGCGTTCACACCGGGAGGCACAGTTCGGTCTGAACACCGCGCTTGATTGGGATAGTAGGGGATGATTTTGCGCGGTGCAAGATAATTATCAGATTGCAATAATATTTTATCGCCCAACGGCGCGTACGGGCCGATGAACGGCATGACTGGCGACCCACCTGAAGACTTTGTCCTGCTTAGGCTGCGGTCATCGTCCACCGCGACGGCGCCACTATACTTTTGAGTATCTGAGCATTTTGAAAGGCAGGATATGACCGCAACCGCCAGTCGAACCACCAACCGCAGACCCGAGCTCTTGGCCCCCGCCGGAGGCCCGGAGCCCTTTGCCGCCGCACTCGCTGCCGGTGCCGATGCCATCTACTGTGGCATGGGCAGCTTCAACGCCCGCCGCAAGGCAACGAACTTTACCGACGAGGCCTTTGAACAGGCCTGCCGCGCTGCACACCTGGCCGGCTCGCGCGTCTACGTCACGGTCAACATCGTCATCAAGCAGTCCGAGATGGGCGAGGCGCTGCAACTCATCCACCGCTGCTCCACGCTGGGCGCCGATGCCTTCATTATCCAGGACTGGGGCCTGTTCTTTGAGGTCAAGCGCACCATGCCCGGCATCGAGACGCATATCTCGACCCAAGCGAACATCCACGATGACCGTGGGACTATCTGGTGCCGTGAGCAGGGCGCCGACCGCGTGACCCTCTCGCGCGAGCTTTCCATCGACGAGATCGCCGCCATTCACAATGCCGCGCCCGACGTTGACCTGGAGGTCTTTAGCCACGGTGCCATCTGCTTTTGCTACTCGGGCCTGTGCCTGCTTTCGAGCTTTGCCATGGCGGGCCGCTCGGCCAACCGCGGCATGTGCGCTCAACCCTGTCGCCTGCCTTACGAGCTGATCGACGAGAACGGCCGCTCGCTCTCCCCTGCCGGTCGCGAGCGCGCGCTGTGCCCGCGCGACACCAACACTTCGCAGCTTGTTCGCCGTCTGTATGACGCCGGCGCCGCATCGCTCAAGCTCGAGGGCCGCATGAAGGCTCCCGATTACGTGTATTCCATCGTCGACGTGTATCGTCATCAGATTGACGATATGCTGGCCGATGTTTCGACCTCTAAGGATGAGGATGCCGCCCGCCAGCGCCAGCTCAAGCGCTGCTTTAACCGCGACTTTACGCACGCCTATCAGGACGGCACCTCGGGCGACGAGATGATGAGCTATGAGCGTTCCAACAACCGCGGACAGATCGTGGGCACGGTGCTCGGCAGCCGCCCGGCCAACCGCGATGTGCGCGGCCTCAAGCCCGACGACCGCCGTCGCCGCGCCGCCATCGCCCGCATTGAGCTGTTTGAGCCCGTGGGCAAGGGCGACCTGCTGGAGCTTCGCCACGATAACGAGTTTGACCAGTTCCTGACCACCATTGCCGCCGATGATGCCGCTGCCGGCGATGTTATCGAGTGTCGCGTGCCCCGTAGCATGCCCGAGGGCTGCCGCGTCCGCGTGATTCGCAGTCAGCGTGCCATCGACGCCGCCGGCGCCGCGCTCAAGCGCGATGTGCTGCGCCGCCGAGCTGTTGATGTGTCCGTCGTGGCGCGTCTGGGCGAGCCGTTTACCGTTACGCTCACCTGCCGCGACGACCCTTCGCTTACGGCCACGGCCACGGGCTTTACCGTCGAAGCCGCCAAGACCCGCGCCGTCGAGGCGGCAGACATGGTTGAGCATGTGGGCCGCATGGGCTCCTCGCCCTTTGAGGCAGCGAGCTTTGAGGTGGCGCTCGATGAGGGCTGCGGCATGGGCTTCTCCGCCGTGCACAAGGTGCGCGCCGCCGCCTGTAAAGCATTGGAGGAGGCCATTCTTGCACCGTACGAGAAGCGCGCGAAAACGCTCGAGCTGCCGGCGATTGTCACCAGTGATTCCCGCCCCGCGCCCGAGCACTACCGCGACGAGCCG
>CABRZN010000028.1 GCA_902475445.1 uncultured Collinsella sp. | reverse complement strand
ATAGTCGTCGAGCCCGATTCCGCCTCTGCGGCCGGCGCGGTGACAACGGCCATGGGGGAGGAGAGCGTGTAGGTTTTGCCCTGGTAGTCGAGCGCAAAGCGCAACTTGCAACCTTCCTCCAGAAGGCTTGACGCTGCATCGAGGAACTTGTCTTCGAGTGTGAACGTCGCCAGATTATCCGCGCCCGATGCGCTGGCCTTGACTTGGCCGATCTGCGTGACGGTTTCGGATGAGCTGCCCGCGGCGGGCGTCACTTTGTTGATGCGCAGCGTTGCCTGTCCACCCTGTGGCAGATGCGCCTGCACGGTAAAGGCGTGCGTATCGGCCTGCTCGTTTGCCGTGTCGTCCTTCGGCATTGCCATAAACGTGGCATCGGCGTACTGGATGTCCCATTCGTCGAACGTGAGCTGTCGAAAGTACGGCTCGCCATCGGAGAGCGGACGCGTGGGCGCGGTTATGGCGGTGCCGCCCTGGATACGCGCAAGGGGAATCTCGACATCACGGTAGCCCGCCATGCTAATGGAGATGCCGCCGTTAAAGTCGTACGCGTCGAGAAGCGTCGCCTCGTCCACGTAGCCTTCCGAAAGAGGGGCGACCTCAAAGATGGCCGTGCCCTCGTCGTCGGTAGTGGCGGAGAGCTGCTTGCCCGCGGCATAACGCGACGCGAGCGTGACCTGGGCTCCCTTGATGGGCGTATTCTTGTTGGCGACGTCGACCACGACCACACCAAACATTGTGCGCGAGAGAACGAGCACCCTGAAGGGGCCTTCTTCGTCGGCATAGACTTCGGTGGGCGCGAACGGCAATATGAAGGCATTTGCGCTTCCCGGCACGCGCGGCAACATAATGCTCGCCAGCGAGGATGCTCCGGCAACAAGTAACGAACGGCGATCAAGCATCTTTGGCTCCCATCCCGCAGGTATCGGTGGAAATAATCCAATTTTGCGAGAAGGTGCCCCGTGGCGGTAGTGCCGTTCGGGGACCAAAATGTCCAATTTGAGCGCGCGAAAGCGTCAGCCCCCCGGAGCGCTTTCGATACGCCGGGCAGTCTGGCCGCTAGCGCAACATGTGGGCGACCAGCTCGGCGCGAGTTCCGATACCAAGTTTGGCATACACTCCTGATAGGCGGTTTTTGACGGTGCCCGACGATACTTCCATGTGGCGTGCGATTTCGGCGTTGGTCCATCCGCGGCAGGCGAGCATGGCCATGGTGAATTCCGTGGTCGTTAAATCGTCGGCCACGTCCTCGCCCGAATCGGGGTTGTGGATGCGCCGCCAGCCGTAGCTGAATCGATACGTAATCTCGATGATGCGTGCGAAATCGTCAGGGTATTGCGATTTTAGGCATGCCTCGATGAGTCCCTGCAAAAGGCCGTGGTGCTCGCCAATGAGCTCGATAAGGCCGTCGGGGCGCGCAATGTTCCAAGCGGCTCCGAAGTGCGTTTTTGCGGCGTCGATGTCCTTGAGGCTCATGCATGCCATGGAAGCTGCCAGGTGCAGGAATAGTTCCGAGATCGGATAGCTTCCCTGTTTCATAATCAGGGCGTTTTCCGCCATGCCCAGGCTGCGGCCGTATTCGCCGCGCAGATACAAGGCGTGCGCCATCACGTAGCTGGCGAATAGGCGCAGGCCTTCGGGCAGATGCGCCGCAAGTGGATAAAACTCTTCGGCGGAATACGGGGAAGGCAAGTGCAGCAGGACGCTCGCGGCCGAGGCGAACAGGATATGCGTGGCGTGGATGGCGGGCGATTCCTCGTCGGCCGGCGTATCGAGGATGCCAGCAAGGCACCGGCGGGCGTCGGCGATGCGGTTGAGCGATAGACTGGCGTATCCGCAGATAAAGCATGCGGAATAGCGCAGTGCGGGATCGGTGGCGTCAACATAGGGGCGCGCCGTCTTGGCAGCGAGGGCGGCCTGTCCGCGAAAGTACAGCGCTTCTGCCGTGGCAATGGCGCGCGAATCGGGGTCGGAAATGCTTGCAACCGCAGCGTCAATCTGCCCCGGCACAAAGGCGGTGCACATCAACGGCATGGGAACGCGTGGGTAGCCATCGCAGTCCATCTTCCATCTCCCAACAGCTGGCAACAATAGCAGCAATTGTACTCCTGTTGCTCGGGACCCCTTTCGTTTTACTGTTCGGATAACGCTACGGATCGTTTTGGAAGGCTTACGAGCATGGTGGTCCCGTTCTCGGAACTTGCTTCGACCTCTACCGTGCCACCGTGAAGCACTGCAATCTCCCAAACGAGCGCTAGTCCGAGTCCTGCGCCGCCGTATGCCCTGCTGCGGGATTTATCCAGGCGAAAGAACGGTTGGAAGATGCTCTCACGGTACTGCTTGGGTATTCCCGGGCCCTGGTCCTCGACTCGCAGGAGCACGTGGCTGTCGCTGTCGCTGATGGAGACGTTGACAGTCGAGTCGGGGTGGCTGTAACGGATGGCATTTTCGACCAGGTTAAACACCAGCCGATAGAGGAGCGTGTCGCTCCCGATTGCTAAAGCGTCTCCAGCACAATTGAGGGCTATGCCCTTATTTTCGGCAAGTGGCGCAAGGTCGGTGAGGACCTCTTCGGACAAGGGACCAAGTTCCACATCGTTCTCGCAAGGAACGCCGCGGAGCTCACTCATCTCGAGCAACACCTTGGTCATCCGCGACATTCGCTCAGTTTGTTCTTGTAGCAGGCTGAGTAACTCGGCTGTTTCGGGTTGTAAGTTGGAGCGCTCGGAGACAAACAGTTCGATTTGTGCTTGCATAAGGGCGAGCGGGGTGCGCAGCTCGTGTGCGGCGTTGCCGGTAAACTGACGCTGTGCAGAGAATCCTTCGCCAAGACGGGCAATCATGTCGTTGAAAGAGGCGCTGCATCGTTGTAGCTCGGTGGGCACATCTTCATTGAGTCTGATTTCGCTTAGGTTGTCAGGCTGCACACGCTCAACCTGGGCTGCAAAAGCCCGTAGCGGTTTGAGTGCACGGCCGCTCACAAAGTATGCCAGCGCGCCGCCAAGGAGTGTGACTCCAGCCGTGATGTACCAGGCTGTCGTGCCAAAAGACTCCTGTGCGTCGTTTACGACGATCGTGACCTCGTCATCGAGGCTCCCCTTCGTTGGGTCGAACGCCTGGGGCGAGTCTTCGCCGGTTGCGTTAAGGGCCGAGATGTCACTGCCGATGGCGTCCATGTAGCGCATGCCCGTATAGCCGACCAGGCAGTTCGTCAGCACGCATGCCGCACACGTGAGCAGTGCCGTCATAATCGTTATGCGCCATTGCAGCGAAAGCCCTTTCATTCTCCATCCTCCATAACGTAGCCCTCTCCAATCCGATTGCGAATCGGGTCGTATCCCAAAGCGCTGCGCAGCTTTTTGCGGAGTGACGAGATATGAACGCGGGTTGCGTTGCTAAAGCTGTTCACGGTGCTATCCCAAACGTGTTCTATAAGCTCCTCTTGGCTTACCGGTCGCCCCTGATTAAGCATCAGGTATTCCAAGATTCCTGTTTCCTTGCGTGTAAGAGATAAAGCCTCGCTGTCCACGGAAGCGATGCGCGCCTTGGTGTCAAAGCGGAGCTTTCCGCAGGTTAAAACTATGTCGCTTTGTGCAAAGCGCCTGAGGGTAAGGCTGCGGATCCTTGCCGCAAGCTCGTCCAGATGAAACGGCTTGGTAAGGTAATCGTTGGCGCCGGCATCGAGTCCGGCGACTTTATCGGATACTTCGCCACGTGCGGACAGAATCAGTACCTTGGTCTCGCTGTCGGTTTTCCTAAGTTCCCTGAGCACGGTCATGCCATCGATACGGGGAAGGTTGAGGTCGAGTACCACGAGGTCAAAGACTTCGACGCCCAGCAGGTCGAGCGCCTCCTGTCCATCGTGACAGCAGTCGACGCTGTACGCCAAGTTTCGCAAGCTGCGCGCGATTGCATCGCACAGTGCTCGCTCGTCTTCGACGATCAAAATACGCATAACAGTCTCCTTGCACATTCCAAATCGCGCTTAACACGGATTTTATAGTCGATATGGTCCAATGGTCGCGTAACGAAAGGAGTGGTTGGGTTGTTCAAAGCGGTAAAACCCGTGGTACAGGTCGCTTTGTTGATCGTCGGAATTACCATGGTGTGCTTTGGTGTTATGCGTGGCGAGGCGGATGCCGTGCTGGCCAAAGCGATTAGGCTGTGCTTGGAGTGTATCGGAATTGGATAAAAGAGAAAACACTGCGTCGCATGTTTTGGCCCGATTTCGCGGATTCATTCAGGCGGCGGCAACACTTATTACCAACATTCACCTGCCAAACTTTGCCAAAGGCGGCATCTATCAGGGCGCGGGAAAAACAGTCTGCGTACCTGGACTTAATTGCTATTCGTGCCCCGCGGCATCGGGTGCGTGCCCCATCGGGTCGTTCCAGTCGGTGGTAGGTTCATCGAAGTTCAACTTTTCTTACTATGTTACCGGTACGCTCATTTTGCTCGGCGTGCTGCTGGGACGCTTTGTCTGCGGCTTTCTGTGCCCGTTTGGCTGGCTTCAGGAGCTGCTTCACAAGATTCCCGGCAAAAAGTTCTCCACGAAAAAGCTTAAGCCGCTCACGTACATCAAGTACGTCGTGCTGCTGTTTGCTGTGGTGCTGCTGCCCGTCTTGGTGGTTAACGACGTGGGCATGGGGGACCCGTTCTTTTGTAAGTACATCTGTCCGCAGGGCGTGCTCGAGGGCGCCATTCCGCTGGCCATTGCCAACGCCGGCATTCGATCTGCGTTGGGACATCTCTTTACTTGGAAACTTGCCGTTCTCATTGCCGTGGTAGTGCTGAGCGTTTTGTTCTACCGCCCCTTCTGCAAATGGATTTGCCCGCTCGGCGCATTCTATGCGCTCATGAATAGGGTGTCCCTACTGGAGATCCGGGTCGATGCATGCAAATGTGTCTCGTGCGGCAAGTGCTCAAAGGTTTGTCAGATGGACGTTGATGTGGTCCGCGCGCCCAATCATGCCGAATGCATCCGGTGCGGAAAGTGCATCGGGGCCTGTCCTGTCGATGCCATCAGCTATCGCTATGGCCTGGATGTGTCGGCGGAAAAGCTTCCCTTGACCGCCGATAAAAAGTAAACAAGCTTCGACAAAACGGAGGAATGACTATGAAGCTTTCTAAGATTGCGGCCCTGTTTATGGTGCCGGTATTGGCCTTGTGCCTTGTGGCATGTTCGGCGCCCGGTGGCAATGCGAGCGAATCCGCGAGCTCCGATCCTAAGATCGCAGAACTCACTGCGCAGAAGCCGGCCAATGCCGACGAGGCCGCCGAGCTGTATGCGAAGCTCATGCAGAAGGAGAACGAGATCTTTTCGAGTGATAACGCGCTGTGGGAAAAGGTATTCAATGCGGCAAATAAAGACTCGGCAATGATTGAGGACGGCAGCAATTACGGCGATTTCCTGCTCAAAACCATTGACGGCGCCAAGGATGAGTTCACGGCGGATGAGCTTAAGACGCTCAAGGCCGGTGCACAGCAGATCAAGGAGATCGAGGACAAGCTCGAGAGCTTGGAGAAGGAGTTCCCCGGCTGTGGAAGCACGCCGAGCGCAGGCGAGAGCGTCGACGCTTCGACCGCTGGCATGACGGCTGGTGCCAATGCTTCGAGCGAGGCGACGAAGTTCCCCAGCTTTACGGGCAAGGACCTGGATGGCAACGACGTGAGCAGCGACGAGCTGTTCTCTAAGAACAAGGTCACCGTCATGAACTTCTGGTTCACTACTTGCAAGCCGTGCGTGGGCGAGCTGGGCGACCTTGAAGACCTGAATAAGGAGCTTGCCAAGAAGGGCGGCCAGGTCGTGGGCGTCAATTCCTTTACGCTCGATGGCAACAAGGGTGAGATTGCAGATGCCAAGGACGTGCTGAGCAAGAAGGGTGTGACATATAAGAACATCTGGTTCAAGTCGGATAGCGAGGCCGGTAAGATTACGTCAAATTTGTTCTCGTTCCCGACAACGTATGTCATCGATCAGAATGGCAACATCGTAGGAGATCCAATCGTGGGAGCCATCAGCTCCGCCGAGCAGCGCGCAGCACTCGACAAGCTTATCGACCAGGCGATTGCGAATAGCGAGCAGTAAAAAACACGTAAAGCATCGCGAGGATCGTGTGTCGCTGTGCGGAGTAGTCCGCTGCCTTTCAAGATAATCTCCACCATATAGAGGCCCCACTTGGGGCCTCTTTTTTGGACGCCGTCCCGTTCGTTTTTTGATGCGGTTCCCTACATTCCTCACTGGCACCGGCAAAAAATGGGGATAGAGTAGGACAAACGCGTCGAATACGAACGGTGGAGGAGAGCGGGCAAGTGCGCCCGTGCAGGAGAGGTTGCCGCCCATGCTGGAGCTCAAAGGTATTTGCAAAAGGTACGTTACGCAGTCGTTTACGCAGGTGGCGCTCGACAGCGTAAGCCTATCTTTTCGCGATAACGAGTTCGTGGCCATTCTGGGTCCCTCGGGCTCGGGCAAAACTACGATGCTCAACGTTATCGGCGGACTGGACCACTTTGATTCCGGCGACCTGCTGATCGACGGCATCTCGACCAAGGACTTTCACGATCGCGATTGGGATGCCTATCGCAACAACCGCATCGGCTTTGTGTTCCAAAGCTATAACCTCATTCCGCATCAGACTATTTTGGAAAACGTGGAGTTAGCGCTTACGCTCACGGGTGTGGGGCATGCCGAGCGCCGCCAGCGTGCGCGCGAGGCGTTGGAGAAAGTTGGCCTGGGCGAGCACGTTAACAAACGCCCGAGCCAGCTTTCGGGCGGACAGATGCAGCGCGTGGCCATCGCCCGCGCCCTGATCAACGATCCCGAGATCGTGCTGGCAGACGAGCCGACCGGCGCCTTGGATTCAACGACATCCGTGCAGGTCATGGATCTGCTCAAGGACGTGGCACGCGACCGTCTGGTCATCATGGTCACGCACAATCCCGAGCTGGCGTACCAGTACGCCACGCGCATCGTCAACCTGGCGGATGGTAAGATCACCGACGATTCCGATCCTTTCGATGTCGCTAACGCCACGCGCCGCGAGGCCAAGCCTACGCGCAAAACCTCGATGAGCTTTGTGACGGCGCTGGGGCTTTCTGCCCGAAACCTTATGACCAAGAAGGGCCGTACGGCCATGACTGCCTTTGCGGGCTCGATTGGCATTATCGGTATCGCAGCGATTCTGGCGCTGTCCAACGGCGTAAACGGCTATATCAAAAAGGTCGAGGAGGATACGCTCTCGAGCTACCCGCTTACGATCTCTAAGCAGGATTACGACCTGTCGTCCATGATGGGCGGGCAGGGGGCCACGGATGATGGCTCGCCTGAAAACGTGGATTCGTCCGACGACAGTGCCGGCGACAAGGCTAAGGGAACCGATAAAATTCCCGTGGTTACGGCCGTAAAGGATATGTTTGCGAGCGTTAAGTCCAACGACATGACGAGCTTTAAGGCATGGCTCGATGCCGGTGGCGACGGCATCGATAAAGAGGTCAACGCCATTCAGTACGGCTACGGTGTATCGCCGGTTGTCTATCGTGCCGGCAAGGGCGATGAGAAGCCTGTCCGGCTGGTGCCCAACGCTATGACCGAGGCAATGAGCGGAGGCGCGAGCTCGGCGGCAACGGTGAGCATGGAATCCATGGGAACCTCGGTCTTTAACGAGATGATCGACGATCAGAGCTTGCTCGACAGCCAGTACGATGTCGTCGCCGGTCATTGGCCCACGTCTGCCAACGAAGCCGCGATGGTGCTTTCGAGTCGTGGCACGGTGGGCGACTATACGCTCTACAGCATCGGCGCGCTGGATATCGATGAGCTCAACGACCTGGTTAACAGTGCTATGACAGCCGACGGCAAGATTGAGACGCCCAAGACCGGCACCGGCTTTACCTATGACGATGCGCTGTCCACGACGTTTAAAGTGTTATCGCCGGCCGATGCCTATCGCAAAAACGAAGAGACCGGCATGTGGACCGATATGTCTGGCGACGCCGACTTTATGGCCGCCAAGGTTGCCGACGGTATCGACGTGCACATTGTGGGCGTGGTGCGACCCAACGAGACCGCCAACGCGAGCGCGTTGTCCCCGGGCATTGCCTACACGCATGCGCTGACTCGCCAGCTTATGGAGCGCGCCGCTGATTCGCAGATTGTGCAGGAGCAGCTTGCCCACCCCGAGACGGATGTCTTTACGGGCAAGTCTTTCGATGAGTTGCAAGGCGAGGCCAAGCAAGGCGTTGATCTGGGCAGTATGTTCAGTGTGGACGAGGCGGCGCTCAAGAGCGCGTTCTCGTTCGATACGTCTGCACTTTCGGGTGCGGCCGGCGGTATGGACCTGTCGAGTCTTGACTTGTCCGGGCTGGAAATTGACCTTTCGGACGTTGGCAAGGACATCGACTTCAGCGACATCATGGCCAAGGCGCCGACCCCAGATTTCTCGGGCGTCTTCGATGGCTTGGAACTTACGCCCGAGCAGATGCAGCAGGTAGGCACGCTCGCCAATCAGCTGTTCACGGGCTTTATGCAGTCTGATCAGTTTAGGGCACTGTCGCCCGAAGATTTTAAGGATGCGTCAAAGCTCGCCGCCGCATTCTCGACGTATCTTGAGCATGATGCCGCAGCCCAGCAATACCTGGCTCAGCTCAAGGCACTCGGTGGCGATGCCCTGGCCGAGCGCCTGCAACAGGCGATGACCGACTATGTACAAAAGCAGCTGGCTCCGTATCTGCAACAGGCTATGGATCAGATGACCAAGACAATCAGCGACCAGATTGCGACGACGGTATCGTCCCAGCTCAAGGCGGGTGCAGCAGGACTTATGGGCCAGATGGCCACGCAGATGTCGTCGAGCTTTGCCAACCTAGCGAGCGCCATGCACGTGGATGCGAGTGCCTTTGCTCGTGCTATCCATTTCAACATGGACGCCGAGGACCTGAGCTCGCTCATGATGAGCTATGCGAAGGCGTCGAAGCTCACCTACGACAACAATCTGACCACGTTGGGCTATGCGGATGAGGCCGACCCCATCTCGGTCAAGATTTTCCCGCGTGACTTTGAGGCCAAGGAGCGCGTACTCGACCATATCGATGCGTACAACAAACAGGTCAAAGCCGCCGGCCACGACGAGCAGGCAATCTCGTACACCGACTACATGGGCATCATCATGGGCTCGGTGACCGATATCGTGAACACCATCAGCTTGGTGCTCATCGCGTTCGTGAGCATCAGCCTGGTTGTGAGCTCCATCATGATCGGCATCATCACCTACATCAGCGTACTGGAGCGCAAGAAGGAGATCGGCATCCTGCGCGCAATCGGTGCGTCGAAGCGCAACGTGGCAAACGTGTTCAACGCCGAGACCTTTATCGAAGGTCTTATCGCCGGCGTCTTTGCCATTGTCGTTGTGGTGCTCGTGAGCTTTCCGGTTAATACCTGGGCGCTTGCTGCCAAGCAAGTACCCAACCTGATGAGCCTGCCCGTGCAGGATGCGCTGGTGCTCATCGCGATTTCGGTGCTGCTTACAGTTGTTGCCGGCCTGCTGCCGGCCCGTAGCGCATCCAAAAAGGATCCCGTGGAAGCCCTACGCTCCGAATAATGTGACAAGGGGCAGTCCCTTTGTCACATTGAGCGGCTTGTGAATTCGAGGTCTAATACTTTTCCGAGAAGTGAACGAGTCAAAATGGACCCCCGAAGCGTCGACACTTTTGAGATGCAATTTCCTGCGGTTTTGATCGTTGAATCCTGCGGTTTTGGCGTCAGAAAATGTCGATCCTTCGGGGGTCCAAAAACGGTCGTTCACTTCTCGGAAAAGTATTAGACCTCGTTGTATGGGGTGCGGCTGGAGGGTGGTCATCGTTCAGTAGCTACCTCTTCCTTGTGAATCGCCTGAAGCACAAGGCATAATGCATGTGACAGAGGGACGGCCCCTTTGCCGCATTGATTTGAGAGTAGATGTTGATGATTCTGTCGTTGGCCCCTATGGAGGGTATTACCGGGCATGTGTTCCGTCGCGTGCATGCGGAGTGCTTCGGTGCGCTCGATTGTTATTACACACCGTTTTTGCCGCCGCCGCGGGTGGGAAACCGCTTTGGCGGCAAGGCATTTAAGGAGATCGATCCTGCCAATAACCAGGGGCTTAACGTAGTGCCTCAGCTGATGTCCAAGAACGCGGACGAGTTTGTGTGGGCGGCACAGGTGCTCGCCGACATGGGCTATCGCGAGGTCAATCTCAACTTGGGTTGCCCCTCGGGGACGGTTGTCGCCAAGGGCAAGGGTTCGGGTTTCTTGCGCAATCTCGACGAGCTCGAGGTGTTCTTGAGCGATGTGTGCGAGCGATCGCCGTTGCCGGTATCGGTAAAGACCAGGCTGGGGCTGGAGAGCGACGACGAATACGAGCGCGTGCTCGATCTGTATTGCCGCATGCCGCTAGCAGAGCTGATTGTGCACCCGCGCGTGCAAAAGGACCGCTATACGGGCTCGCCGCGCAAGGAGTTCTATGGCGAAACGCTGGAGCGTGCGCCGTTCCCCGTGGCCTATAACGGCGACATTTTTGATCTTGAGGATATGGATGCGCTGGTGGAGGCCTATCCCGGCACGCGCCATGTAATGCTGGGGCGCGGCTTGCTCGCGAATCCCGCGCTCGCTCGCATGGTCAAGGGCGGCCCTGCTGCAACGGCTGCTGAGCTGCAGCGCTTCCATGACACACTGTTTGCGGCCTATGCAGAAGAGATTGGCGGCAATGCGGTCTTTCGTATGAAGGAGTGGTGGTTCTACGCCAAGTGCGCTTTCGCCGACCCCGCTACCGTTCACAAGCTCGTACGTAAGACTAAAAAGGTCGACGAATACCGCGCCGCCGTCGAGTGCGTCTTTCGCGAGCAGCCACTTGCATCCATAGCCCGCTTCCACGGCTAGTTAGTCGTTGGGGACGTTCTTTAACGACTAGTCATTTAAGAACGTCCCCGATGACTATGTTGCACTAGAGCAGGTTCTCCTGTACCCACGCGATGATGTCGCTTGACTCGTAGAGTGGTTTGCCGTCGATGAACAGGCAGGGAACCTGGCGCTTTCCGCCGACGGCGATGAGTGTCTGCTCGGCATCGGAATCGGTCGAGATATTGCGTTCAGGAATGGTCACGCCGTTATCGGCCAAAAAGTGCTTGACCTTTATGCAATACGGGCAGCCGGTCATAACGTAGAGGACGAGCTCATGATTAGTAGCCATAGGTCTCCAATCGGTTGCGGTTTTGATTGAAATACCCAAAGCCGCCGCGGTCTATGCGCGCGTCAACGACTCGATTGCCTGAACCAGAAACGCCGTGGCTCCGGTGCCGCAGGGCTTGTCGTAGTAGTCAACAAAGCGCTGATCGGCAAGATAGCCGTGGGCGAGGCCCAGGTATGCTTCGTCTTGGGGCTCGTGTCCCCAATTAAGGCCAATCCATCGGCGATGCATCGCGACGAGTTTGCGGGCCTCGTTGCTCTCCGGGTCGTCAATGCCCATGGCAATCGAAAGCTGACCCAGAATGGCGCGTTCAAGTTCCTTCATGTCGTTCCATGTCTGAGGATCCATGTCCAGTAACGTTTCGTTTGCCGCATCGATCGCCTCGTTGCCATAGCGCGCCCGCGCCTCGGTACCGTAGCGCTCCTCGTTTTCCTGCACGGCGCGCCAGCGTTCCAGTTGCGGCAGGACGGCGCCCATGAGCGAGACGGCTTCGTCGAGCGACATGCCGGTGTTTTGTGCCAGCCGCGGGGCACAATCCTCGATCATTGCCTCCATGGTGGTGTCGTAGGTGTACTTGCCGTGGTCGTAGCACCACTTGCAGTAATGGTCGGTCGTGGCGCCCGTGGCGTCGGTGCCGCAGTCGTCGGGCGTGAGTATCATGCCGCAGCTCTGACAATAGTGCTCGGGCATTTCGAGCAGGTGGGGCAGCGGCTCTCCGGTTACGGCGGCAATGAGCTTCATCATGTCGATGCCCGGTGTGACCTCGCCGCGCTCCCAGCGGCTGACGGCTTGGCGCGTGACATAGAGCTTGGCGGCGAGCTGCTCTTGGGTAAGGTGATGGGCGCGACGGACAGCGATGAGCTTTTCTGCAAAGGCCATAACGGCTCCTTTCTGCTGGTTGATGGCTTAAGCATACGCGGCGGCAGGCGCCCTTCCAAGCAACCGTTGGTTGCACGACGGGGGACCGCGACAAAGAATTGCGCGCAGCGCCCCATGCCCCCATGCCGTACAATGACCGGCATGGAACCTATCGCACACATACATACCGACCTGCCGCAGAAGTTCGGCATTCCGCGCAACAGCTTTTTGGCGCCTCATCTGCAGGGACACATCGTTTTTGAGCCGGAATTTGCCTCCAACGCAGCGGTTGAGGGTCTGGACTCCTTCTCTCACCTATGGCTGCTCTGGCGCTTCGAAAACGGCACACCCGGCGGCACAGCTAAGGACATAGCTGCCGATGCCAAGACGCAGGACAGGTCCGGCACCAATGCCAAGTGGTCGAAAACCGTGCGCCCGCCGCGTCTGGGTGGAGCCGAGCGCGTGGGCGTATTTGCCACACGCAGTCCATTTCGCCCTAATCCTATCGGTCTCACCTGCGTTAAGCTCGACCGCGTGGAGCTTACCGACGACGGCCCCATCATCCATGTGCTGGGGGCCGATCTGCGCGACGGCACGCCCGTCTACGATATCAAGCCCTACATTCCGTTTGCGGACTGCCATCCGGGTGCAACGGGCGGCTGGATTGAGGATGCTCCGTGGCAAGAGCTCGACATCGAGTTCCCGCAGCCGCTGCAGGATATGGTCCCGCCCGCAAAGCTCCCCGGCTTGGTCGAGGTCCTTCGCCAAGATCCGCGCCGCGCGGGCAGCAAGCACGAGCCAAACCGCGTTTACCACTTGGCTTACGCCGGGCTCGACATATCGTTTACGGTCGACGGAGCCAGGTTGACGGTAACCGCCATCAACGACGCGCGGGACTAACCACCCGTCCGTATCCGTCAAAAACAACGCCAAACCCTATGCCAAAACCGCCCACGCTGGTGGACAATAACGCCTACCAAAACAATCACTTTGCACGGGGGCTCAGCATGAAATACGACTTTAGCTCGCTTATCGACCGCCACGGCATGGACTCCATCGCCGTTGACTCCTGGGGCGAGATCCCCGGTATGGCTCCGGACGCACCCGACGAGGGCTTCGACCGCATTCCCATGTGGGTGGCCGACATGAACTTTGCCACGGTGCCCACGGTCCAGGAACACATCATTCAGCGTGCCCAGCACCCCATGTTTGGCTACTTCAATCCGCGTCCCGAGTACTTCGATCGCATCATCGAATGGCAGAGCCGCCGCAATGGCGTCGAGGGTTTGCGCCCTGAACATATCGGCTACGAAAACGGCGTGCTGGGCGGTGTCGTGTCGACGCTGCGCGCGTATGTCCAGCCGGGCGATGCGGTGCTGGTCCACAGCCCCACCTACATCGGCTTTACCAAGTCCATCGAAGCCGTGGGCTATCGCATTGTCCACAGCCCGCTTAAGCTCGACGACCAGGGCGTGTGGCGCATGGACTTTGAGGACATGGAGCACAAGCTCACCCAAAATCACATCCATGTCGCGGTGTTCTGCTCGCCGCACAACCCCTGCGGCCGCGTATGGGAGCGCGGTGAAATCGAACGCGCCATGGATATCTATCGCCAGCACGATTGCGTGGTGATCTCGGATGAGATTTGGTCCGATATCATCCTGCCGGGGCACAAGCATATCCCGACGCAGTCGGTGAGCGAGGATGCCCGCATGCGCACGGTTGCCCTCTATGCGCCGAGCAAGACGTTTAACCTGGCGGGCTTGGTCGGCAGCTATCACATCATCTACAACGAGACGCTGCGCGACCGCGTGTGCGCCGTGTCCAACAAGACTCACTACAACGAGATGAATGTCCTCTCCATGCATGCGCTTATCGGTGCCTACCAGCCGCAAGGCTACGAGTGGGTGGACGAGCTCAACCAGGTGCTTGCCGGCAATATCGAGTACTTCTGCGATTACGTGGACGAGCATTTTGAGGGCGTGTCCTATTCGCGTCCGCAGGGCACGTACATGGTGTTTCTGGACTGCACCGAGTGGTGCCGGGAGCATGGCCGCGATATCCAGTGGCTGCTCGACGAGGGAGCGCGCGTGGGCGTTGGCTACCAGGATGGCCGTCCGTTCCACGGACCCTGCCACATTCGCGTGAATCTGGCGCTGCCGCTTTCGCGCGTAAGGGAAGCGTGCGACCGCCTGGACCGCTACGTTTTTAACGCACGGTAAGCGCGCACTGCATACGGAGCCTTCTGCCAAGTCGGCTAGAAGGCCCCGTGTGGTAAGGCATCTGTAATCATTGGGCGCAGACCTGCTGCGGAGGTTTATTTTTCTTGAATCTGCTTACCGCAGAGATGCTCGATCGTAATCTCGTAGAGCTGGACGCCCTTGATGTCTTTGGCGATTTCCTCTTCGACTTCCTCGGCGGAAGGGTAGTACTTAAGGGCGAGCTGGCGGACTTTGTCTTCGATAAACGCGGGGGTGTCATTCGCCAGGCGACAGCGGCCAAAGACCACGGTACTCATAACGTAGGGAGCCCAGTCACCGTCCTGGTACCACTCGTTGCCGTAAACGGTAAAGCAGACCTTGTCATCGCGCTTGAGTGCGTCGACCTTGTGGCCAGCTTTGGCGCCATGGAAATAGATCTTGTCGTGCTCGGCGTCAAAGAAGTAGTTGACGGGAATGGCGTACGGGTAGCCATCGTCGCCGTTGACGGCAAAGACGCCGCGCTTGCAGGTAGCGAGCAGTTCGCGCGCTTCCTCGTCAGTGATGGCGCGTTTCTTTCGACGTAAGGGTCTAAACATCGTTGGCTTCCTTTCTGGTCGTGTGTGGTGGTTGAGCACAAACTATAGCGAAACGGATCCGTTTTTCTTGATGCGGGCGAGTATGTTTTTGAGCTTGTTAAAGTCGAGCAGTTTGGACAGATGGGCGTTCATGCCGGCGTCGTGTGCCGCCTTGGCGTCCTCGGCAAAGGCATTGGCGGTGAGCGCGATGATGGGGATATCGGCTGCATCGACCTTCTCGCTCAGACGAATCGCGCGGGTCGCCGCGTAACCATCCATTCCCGGCATCATAATGTCCATCAGGATCGCATCGAAGCTGCCGGCGGGACGGCCAACGTATAGGTCGACCGCTTCGTTGCCATCGGCGGCGCGAGTTACGACAATGCCTTCGCTTTCGAGCAGCGCCTGGGCAATCTCGGCATTGAGCTCGTTATCTTCTGCCAAAAGAACGTTCATGCCGGCAAGCGAGCAGCTGTCTGCTTGCTCGTCCGCGCGTTCTCTTGCCTGAGGGTCTTTGTCGATATCGAGCGGAATCTGGACGTTGAACGTACTTCCCACGCCAACCTCACTCGAAATCTCAATCGTGCCGCCCATCAGTTCAATAAGCGACTTGACGATTGGCATGCCCATGCCGGTTCCTTGGAACTTGCTGCGCGCATCGTCACCTTCTTGGGCAAACGGCTCATAGATATGCTTTAAAAACTTGGGAGTCATGCCAATGCCGGTATCCGAAACGCTAAAGCAAAAGAGCGCGCGCCCGTTATCGAGTGGCTTGGTCTTTGAGCTAAAGGTGACGGAGCCGCCGTGCTTGTTGTACTTAATGCTGTTGTCTAACAGGTTGATCATGATCTGTCGGATATGGGTGGGACTGCCGATCATGTATGGCCCCGTGGCGTACGGCAGACTATTGTCCTGCATTGTGATGGCGTTACTGGACGCGCGGAGCTTGCACAGCACCAGTGTATCGTCACAGAGCTCTTTGAGGTTAAAAGGCGCATGCTCCAGTGTTAGCTTGCGGTCTTCGATTTTGCCCATCTCGAGGATGTCGTTGATCAGCGAGAGCAGGTGATTGGCGGCAACGCGCGCCTTGGCACGGCTCTCGCGGGCGACCTGGATATCGCCTTCCTTCAATTCCTCGATCTCGATAAGGCCCAGGATACCGTTGAGCGGCGTTCGGATGTCGTGGCTCATGCGCGTGAGGAATGCCGTCTTAGCGGCGTTGGCAGCGTCGGCTTTTTTGCGCTCGGTTCGAGCGCGCACGAGCGCCCAGATGAGCAGGACGATACCGACCGACAACATACCGATGAGGGCAGCTGCAACGGCGGCACGGTTGCGATAAAGGAATTGAAGCGTGTTGGATTCCTGGGCCGTGTACGACGTGGAGGAGTAATTGCTTGCGGAGAGCGATTCTCCGGCACTGATGATGCCCTTGTTGACGATTCCCAGCAGCTCGGGCTTTCCGCGCGAAATCCAGCACGAGAGCTCACAGGTGTCAGGGAGCTCGGCCGTCTCGTAACCTTCGAGATCATAACGGTCGCCGATGGTTTTTATGCGTGAGCTGGGAGCGACGGTGCAGTGCGCCGTTCCCTTCCTGAGGGCGTCGAACGCTTCATCGTCGGATTGGTATTCGGTCACGGTCGCTGTGGGAAACAGGCTTTCAAGTGCATTTTTGTTGACAAACGATGATTTGGTACAGGCGATGTTCTGAAGGTCTTTGTTCAGGTCGCTGCCGGTGTGGATGGCGGTGAGGGACACGGTCCCCAACGATGCCGACTGCACAACGCCTGATTGCTCGGCAACCCAGTAATCTCGGTATACCGGCAGCGCAACGTCTATGCTTCCCTTTGACAGAGCCTTTGACATCATCTTGTAGCTATCAAAGGCGACGGTTTTGACCGTAATGCCAAATTTATCGTGCAACGTCGTCGCAAGCGATGCGAGCGAGCCTTCCATTTCGCCGTTTTCGTCTTCGTTGCAGTAGGGGAGTTTGCCCGTAATGTAGCCGAGCGTGATGGTGTTGTCATTTGCTTTGAGCCAGGAACGTTCGGGGCCGTTGAGCGATGATGAACCGCTGTTTTTGACCGAGTAGTTAGATTTGACTTCGTCGATATAGCGTGGGTTGACGCGGGCGATTGCCGACATGG
>CABRZN010000027.1 GCA_902475445.1 uncultured Collinsella sp. | reverse complement strand
CCGCAACCCAGGCAACGGGCAGTCTCGGCGCGCACCTGCTCCTCGGTAAAGGTCTCGACGTACTCGCTAAAGGGCGCAGCCTTCTCGCGCTCGCGGTCCACGTGGGCAACCTCGCGACTTGCGTTGTCGTAGCCCTCGATCACGACATCGTCGCGGTCGAGCGCGGTGTAGCGGCGCTGGTTGCGGCCGATGGTGAGCGTGGATCCCGGCTGCACAAAGCGATGGATGGATACGGCGGCCTCGTGGCCGGCGGCGATGGCATCGATGGCAAAGCTCGGACCGGTATAGACATCGCCGCCCACAAAGATGTCGGGCTCGGCGGTCTGGTAGGTCTGGGGGTCGGCAAGAGCACCCTGGCCGCGGCCAAGCTCCACCTTGGAGCCAGCCAGCAGGTCGCCCCACACAATAGACTGGCCAATCGACATGACGACACGGTCGGCATCGACACGGCGCAGGTCGTTCTCGTCGTACTCGGGCGCAAAACGGCCCTCGTCGTCAAAGACGCGCGTGCAGCGCTTAAAGGTAATGCCACATACGCGACCGGCCTCGTCCAGGTGAACCTCCTTGGGACCCCAGCCGCAGCTGATGTGCGCGCCGTCCTCAACGGCCTCGCGACGCTCCTCCTCGCTGGCGGGCATCTGCGCCTCGCTCTCCAGGCAGAACATCTCAACGTGCTCAGAACCCAGGCGGCAGGCGTTGCGGGCCACGTCGATAGCCACGTTGCCGCCGCCCACCACGATGGTGCGGCCGGGCAGCGTGTCGATCTTGCCGCTGTTGACCTCGAGCAAAAAGTCGACGGCCACGGTCACGTCCTCGGCATCCTCGCCCGGAATACCGGCAAGGCGGCCGCCCTGGCAGCCAATAGCCACATAAAAGGCCTTAAAGCCCTGCTCGCGCAGCTCGTCGAGCGTCACATCGCGACCGACCTCCACACCATAGCGGAACTCGGCGCCCATCAGGCGAATGATCTCGACCTCGGCCTCGATAACGTCCTTCTGCAGCTTAAAGCTAGGAATGCCGTAGGTGAGCATACCGCCCGGGCGCTCGTTCTTCTCGAACACGACGGGCTTGTAGCCCTTCTCGGCCAGGTAGAAAGCGCAGGACAGGCCGGCCGGACCGGCACCGATAATGGCAATCTTCTGGTCGAAGCCGCCGGCACGCGTCGGGGTCACCACGGGTGGGACATAGCGGGTCGCGGCATCCAGATCGCGCTGGGCGATGAACTTCTTGACCTCGTCGATAGCCACGGCGGCGTCCACGCGACCGCGAGTGCAGGCATCCTCACAGCGGCGGTTGCACACACGGCCGCAGATAGCGGGCAGCGGGTTCTCGCGCTTGATGAGCGCTAGGGCCTCGTCATAGCGGCCCTGAGCCGCGAGCTTCAAATAGCCTTGAACGGCGACATGCGCGGGGCAGGCCGTCTTGCAGGGAGCGGTGCCGGACTCATGCGTCTCGATGCGGTTGTCGTTGCGGTAGTTGGGCGACCACTTGGTGTGGTCCCACTTGGTGGCATCGGGCAGCTCCTGGCGCGGATACTCGGGCACCTGTCCGCCCGCCTTCTTGCTGCAGAGCTTCTGGCCCAGCTTGGCGGCGCCGGCCGGACATACCTCAACGCAGCGACCGCAGGCCACGCACTTGTCCTTCTCGACCTTGGCGACATAGGCCGAGCGCGACAGGTTGGGCGTGTTGAACAGCTGCGAGGTGCGCAGGGCGTAGCACACGTTGACGTTGCAGTTGCAGATGGCGAAGATTTTGTTCTCACCGTCAATGTTGGTGATCTGGTGCACAAAGCCGTTGTCCTCGGCCTGGCGCAAGATGTCGTAAACCTCGTCGCGGGTCACGTAATGGCCACGATCGGTCTCGACCACGTAGTCGGCCATATCGCCCACGGCGATGCACCAATCGGCCGGGTCGTCGGCGCAGCCCTCACCCATCACGCGACGGCTCGCGCGGCAGCTGCAGGTGCTAGCGGCATACTTACCCTCGTATTTGTCGAGCCAATGCTCGATATGCTCAATAGGCACCGAGGTGCTTGCGGCGTCGATGGCCTTCTCGACCGGAATGACGTGCATGCCGATACCGGCGCCTCCGGGCGGCACCATCGGCGTGGCGCGGGACAGCGGCCCCTTGGACGCCTGCTCAAAGAACTTGGCATAGACCGGATGCTCCTCGAGCTGGCTCACGCGCATGTTGAGGAACTCGGCGGAACCCGGCACCAGCATGGGCAGTACCCACTGCTTGGCGCGCTCGGGGTTTTCCCAGTTGTACTCGAGCAGACCCGTGTAGCTCATGTCGTCGAGCATCTTCTCGATATCGGCCTCGGGCATGCCGGTGAGCTTGACCATCTCGGGCAGCGTATAGGGACGGCGCATCTTCATCTTGCAGAGCACTTCGGCCTGCTCGTCGGTTGCGGCCTCGGCAAACGACCGGTACTCGTAGCCCAGCAGCTCGTCGCGATGCAGCAGGCGGTTGGTGCAGTGCTCGCACAGTTTGACGATGGCCTCGCGCGGATGCTCCGGCAGCGGCGGCACAAACTCCGCACCGATATCGGGCTCGGTGTAGCTAATCCCCGGTCCGTTGAGAATCATAGTCGTCCCTTCTCTTGCCGCAGCCTGGCAGGCACGCAGCGCCCCTCTTTTTACGGGCTCGACATACCCCCATGCCGTTCACCCGTTATTGTTGACATTGTGTCAAAAATAGTATTGACGAACCGTCAACAATATTCAAGACTGTTAGGCGAACGGTCAGGCAAAAGAGGATGAAAGGCGGCAAAACATGGGCAGCAACACAGCAGATACCTCTGTGGTCGATGCCATCCCCGCGTCCGATAGCGCGGCAAAGCGCCTGACAGGTGACGAGCGCCGTCGCGAGATTCTCGCCGCCGTGCGCGCCGTGAGCTCCGAGTTGGGCGTGTCCCACCTATCGGTATCGGCCGTGACCAAGCGAGCCGGCTGCACGCGCTCGCTGTTCTACCACTACTTCGCCGACATGGACGCCGCCGTCACCGCTGTTATGGACGAGGCGATCGACGGTTTTATCTCCGAGCTCGAGCAGTGGAACGCCGGCCGCACCGTCGGCGATATCGAGGGCGCGCTCGACACCGTCGCCCCGCTCTTTAAGCGTCTGGTCGCCAGCGGCCACGAACTGCCGCACACTCTGACCTCCAACAGCGGCGCACTCTACGGCGGCTTTCTGCACAACGTGGTTCAGCGCGTGGCTCAATACATCTGCGACACCACCGTGGTTGATTTTGTCGCCCATCACGAGCTGCGCATCGACCATGTCTACGAAACGTTCTACACCCTCATCATGGGTCTTTTGATGTATATCCGCACGCACCCCGATGTGCCCGACGAGACGGTCAAGGAAATCATCGCCTCGACGCTCCACATCGAGGGCTATACCGCCAAGTATCCGGAGCGCAAGCCCCAGAACTGACGACATTTGGCCAAACTGTCCGCGATCAGAAGAGGGGCCGCGGGCGTGTGAAAGGAGAGCAGCATGCTGTTCGATGTTTGGGGTAGCGATACCCTTATCCACTGGGCCGGCTGGGCCATGGTCTTTATTGGCCTGATCGTGCTCAACGAGGTCGGCCGCCGCACCAAGCTCGGCGCGGCCATCATCTTTGGCGTGGCTCCGCTGGCCATGACCATCTACTGCGTCGCCATCGCCATCGGCGTCTCGCAGGGTGCCGAGTGGGCGCTCACCAACCCCACCCATGTGTACCAGAACAGCTGGTTCCACTACGCCAAGGTGTACGCGGCGCTGGCCGGTTGCTGGGGCTTCATTGCCATTAAGTACCAGTGGGGCAAGATCGGCAAGGCGCATTGGTTCCGCGCGTGGCCGTTTGTGATCGTCGCCATCAACATCATGATCGCCGTCGTGTCCGACTTTGAGAGCGCCTATCACTTCTTTGTCCTGGGCGAGTCCACCTGGGTCACCTCCGAGGGCGCCACGCAGCTGGCCGGCTGGAACAACGTGTTCAACGGCATCGCCGGTATCATCAACATCTTCTGCATGACCGGTTGGTGGAGCGTCTACGCCTCCGAGGACAAGACCGACATGCTGTGGCCCGACATGACCTGGGTCTACATCATCGCCTACGACATCTGGAACTTCTGCTACACCTACAACTGCCTGCCCACCCACTCCTGGTTCTGCGGCTTTGCGCTGCTGCTGGCGCCCACCGTCGCCGCCTTTATCTGGAACAAGGGCGGCTGGATCCAGAACCGCGCCTTTACGCTGGCCATTTGGTGCATGTTTGCCCAGGTGTTCCCGTACTTCCAGGAGGAGTCCATCTTTGTGACCCACTCTACGCTCGACCCCGGCGCCGCTACCGCGGTCTCGATCGCCGCACTGGTCGCCAACGTCGCCGCGATCATCTACATCGCCTACCGCGCCAAGAAGCTCGGCCGCAATCCCTACAAGCAGGATGTCTTTGAGGGCACCAGCGATTGGGAAAAGGCCACCGCTCGCCGTGCCAAGGTTGATTACGCGCACGCCGAGTAACATGTTGGCCGCTGTTGGCACTTGGGCATAGGCCCGCTCACCAGGCCTTTCAATCCAATGTCTCGCAGAGCCCCCGAAAAGCGTTTCGCTCGCTTTCCGGGGGCTTTTTGTCGTTGCGCCTCTATTCATCTATTCAAAAACACGCGCATATATAAAATCGGATTTCAAATCATGCGGCGGCTCTATGGAGCCCCGTTTTTGGGTACAGTGTTGTCCCGATGTCGAGCTTGGGGGATATATGAAAGATGAGACGATGGGCCAAGAGGATGCGGCCCAAGATGCAGAAGCATGCGCCGAGGCCCTGGAGAGCCTAGACCAGATCGCGCTGGCCGAGATTGCGTTTGACGATTCGAGCGTTGATGTGCAGGATGAGCCGGAAATCGAGGCGCAGCCCGATGATCAGGATGCAAAAGACGATGGCGCCGCGCCCACCGAAGACGAAGCGGGGCACCAGGAATCCGAATGCGGGGCCGACGACCAGCCCGAATCCGACACGAGCGAAGAAACCATCTTGCTCGACAGCTTGCCGGCCGAAGATTCGCTGACCCGCGAGCTCCCTGGCTTAGGCTCCGCGCCTGCCGTGGACGAGACCATCGCCATGGGCGATATTCCTCTACCGTCCGTTCCTTCGGCACATGAGGCCGAGGTCCGCCATCGCAAGATGTCGCCCAAGCGCCGCAATCTAATGGTCGCCGGCGCTGTGGCCGTTGCGCTCGTCGCCGGCGGCGCAGGCTACGCAGCCTGGAACGGATACCGGCAAGAGCAGGCTGCCATCGCCGCCGCCAATGCCCACACGATGATGTCGGTGCAGATTGGTGTATATGCCGCGGGGCTCGACTGTTCCACCGGCTCCAAGATTCCCGTACAGGTGAGCGGCCAGGATTCTGACGGCTCCTCCGTAAGCGAAACACTCTATGTTGACGAGCACGGCCGTGGCATCAAACTGCTACCCGGTGACTACACGCTCTCCATTGCCGCCTCCCCCATCGCGGCCGACGGCACCATCTACACCGTCCCAACAACCAAGGCCCAGGTTACGGTAAAGAGTGACGGGCAGGACCTGCGCGACCAGGCCAGCTTTACGTTCAAGGTGCCCGCGTCCGATACGGTGACCGATGACCAGATTGACGCCGCCGCCAAGTATGCCGAGGAGGGCGGGGTGAGCTCCGCCGCGGTCGCCAAGGTGCTGCAGCAGGCGGCGACCACGCGCCGCGACGCCGCCGCCAGCGCCGTGAGCGCACGCGAGGCGCAGGCCGCCCGCGACGCCGACGCTCGGCATAAGGCAACCGACCTGTATCAGCTCGATATTCCCATTGAGTGGTATGGCAAGGTCGCGACGTGGCAGAACGGCAACACGCTGTGCATTTATCTAGCGGGCGATACCAATACGCCGCTCGTGACGCTTGTCGCCGTGCGCGACGGCGAGAACTTTACGCCCGACGACGGCGATACGGTTTTGGGGAAAACCGACCTGGGCAACGGCTACACCGTCTACGCAAGCGGCCCCGTCTATCCGTATGTGGTGGCACAGACCATCAACGGGCGCACGCAGGACCCCGTATCGACCTACCCCATGGACCAGGCCATTGAGCTGGTCGAGCTTACGACCGGCAACCGCTACACCTACAGCCAAATCAAGAACGTGCTGGTCGGCAAGGACGGCAAGGCCGACGCCGCGACCAAGCTCGAGTGCGACTACCTCGCCCAGATTCTGCTGCCCAGCATCAAGGCTCAGGACTAGCCGGCCGCAGCGAGGGCAGTCTTTTTGGGACGGGGCTCTTTTGGCTACCCCACCTGCCCGATGGTTTTTAAGGCTGCATAACGAATCTAAACGACTGAAGCCGTCCCTGCCCAGGACGGCTTCAGTCCGGGTCGCAGGACCCAGCTGCAACTATTCCGTAGGGCGCCGGCTTCCAAACAAGCCGATATGCGCGCCCTGCATCGTTTCGCACGCTATTTCACAGCATCCATTTCGCTAGGCGATCACGATCTCACGATTATCCACCGTCAGCAGGCCCGACGACACGATCTCACAGCCAAAGAAAGTTTCCAAATGCTCGCCGAGCTCCGCGATAGCCGCCTTGGTGTCGTCAACGCGCGCCGGATCAACACACTCGATAATCATGACGGCGCTCGAAGTCTCGTCGTTGAGCGCGGTACGAACGCCATCACGCCAGTTCCAGCAACGGCACACCGCACCGGCGTCGTCCAGGTAGCACAGCTCGCCGGGGAGCGTGGGCTCATCGTCTTCTCCCAGAGGGCGGAACGAATCGCCTCCCTCGGTAACCGTCAGGCGCATATCGCCCTCGATATGATCAAGATCCTCCCCGCCGCACGGCAGTGCATAGCTCAGAGATATGGCGTTATAGAGATCGACCGCAGGGGTAATATGACCCACCGGTTTGTCCTTTAGCACGCGCTTGAGCAGGTTCTCGATGGAGCATCGCGCGCCGCGCTTCGTCTTGAACTTCTGATACGCATCGCGCCACACGGCGACAACCTCGTTTTTCGAGATCGTCTCGCTCGTAAGGTGACGCTCGGCGCGACGGTTGGCGGTGTCGAGCAGCTGCTCGATCTGCGCTAGGTCGTCGTCGCCAATCTCGCCGGACGGCTTCATACCCGCAACGGCGACAACACCGATAACCGTCTGGGGAAACAAGTCCCAAAACGACTGCTCCGCGATGAGCTTCTTCATTGCCCTCTCCTTTCGTGCGAGCACATAGCCGCACTTGTTGCGTTTCTTAATCTTCGCGCACCCAGCGCCCTCACTGGCCCCAGCTGCGTACCAATCGGACCATGCGCTGCACCGCTTCGCACTCATCGGGCCCGTCCGCCTCGATACGCAGCGTGTCGCCGCACGTAAATCCAGCGGATAGCAACCTCATGGGCGAGCGCGCATCCAGTCGCCGTCCATCTTGGGAGACAATCGATATCTTCGTCTGATCAGGAAACTCCATTGCCATCGCCACAAGTTGCGAGGCGTTTTGTGCGTGCAGACCACGCGGATCCATAATCAGCACGTCCACGGATTCCATCTCATACTCCCTAGAATACAATCGCTGCCATCGAACCATCCGCGCATGCCGCCGTGGTGGCGGCATGCGTTTTGATCTACGCCTGGAGCTTCGCCTCAAGAGCAGCGATGCGCTCCTCGTACGACTTCATGATGTTGATCATGTTGCGCGTCATGTTGACCTCGGTCTGGATGGTCATCAACGTGTCCTGCGCGTGAGCGAAGAGTACGTTGTAGCCCATCTTTTCGTCGCCACCGCGGATATCGCCCTGAATCATCTCGGTCTGGATATTATGGGCAGCGTACTGCTTGCCCTCAGAGGACTTCATCGTGGCAGCTGCAGCCTCAAAGTCACCGGCAAGCGCCTGGTCAAGAGCCTGCTTTGCCAACGTACGGGCATCTCCGGAACTCATAATGATTTCCAGAGCGCGCTGCATGATGTACGCCGTCTTCTCTTCCTCATTCATACCCTCGAAAGGGGCCTTGATCTCGTCATCCATCTTGTATTCCTCCTTATACCTCGGCACCGTTTGTCGCGATGACCTTGGCATACCAATCAAAACTCGCCTTCTTGCTTCGTTCGTATGTGCCGCATCCCTGGTTGTCCGCGTCCACATAGACAAAGCCGTAACGTTTCTCCTGCTCCCCCGTCGCCGCGCTGGGCATATCCAAGGGAGACCACGTGAGAAATCCCATAAGGTCCACGCCCGCCGCCACTGCGCATCGCGCGGCCTCGATGTGCCGACGCAGATAGTCGATACGGTAGTCATCCTGGATGGGACCGCCGTCTGCGGGAGGACATTCCCGAACACCCAGTCCGCATTCAACAATGAAGAGCGGTAGGCGATACCGGTCATAAAGCTTGCGAAGCGCCAGCTCCAAGCCGAGCGGATCGATCAGCCATCCCCACTGGGTGCGTTGCAGATACGGGTTCTCAACGCTGTAGGTGATGTTGCCGCGCTCCATAGCCGCATTCGGATCTGCACTTACCGTCGCACTCGAGTAGTAGCTAAACGAGACGAAGTCCACCGACCCCGTCGCGATCTCTTTCAAATCGCCCTCGCGCACTACATCCCAGCCATTCGCGTCGTACCCATCGAGCACGGCCTGGTCGTAGCGACCAAACGCCTGGACATCGCTGTATTGGAGCTGCTGGCGCTCGCTGTTCCAAGCCATCAGGACGTCCTCGGGATTGCAGGTCTGCGGATACACCGGCTCGTACCCGAGCATGCAGCCGACTTTACCCGTATAACCACGACGACGGTACTCGTTGATCGCACGGGCACTGGCCAAGAACTGGTGATGCGCGGTGCGCGCGATGGTCTCGCGAGGATCATCTCCCAGGTCACGAACGCCAGCATCGAGCGGGCAGTGCTCCATGATGTTGATCTCGTTGAACGTGAGCCAGTACGGCACCTTACTTCCCAAGCGATCGAACAGCGCCGTCGCGTAGCGCACGTACAGGTCGACAACCCGACGGCTTGCAAAACCGTTATATCGCTCAATCAGCGCCAGCGGGATGTCGTAATGCAGGATCGTCACCACAGGCTGAATGCCGTGCGCCAACAGCTCGTCTACCACGCTCTCATAGAAGGCGAGACCTTCTTCGCAGGGCTGCTCCTCCTCACCAGTTGGGAAGATGCGGGACCATGCAACGGAGAGACGGAACGCCTTGATGCCCATCTGCGCCAGCAGCGCAATGTCCTCACGGTACGTGTGGTAGAAATCGATACCCTTGCGGCACGGATAATAGGCGTCCTGGGTCAGGTGGTTTCCCTCGGTATACCAGGCGTAGCGGTTCTTGCTCACCGGCAGGTAGTCGTATAGGGTATCCCCCCGTCCGTCCAAGCCGTAGCCGCCCTCGATCTGACAAGACGACGTCGCGCCGCCCCACAGAAAACCCTGGGGAAACTCGCCGGCGCTCGCGTCTCGCATCGACAATCCAGCCTGCGTGCCGGCGTTGTCCATAGCGGCCATGGTCTACTCAGCTTCCTTGGCCAGGCACTGCTTCTCATACACCTTGAAGAAGGGGTACCAGATAAGGCCTGCAAGCAGCATCAAGACGATGGCGAACAGCACGGCGATGATAGAGCCGCCGGACGAGAACCACGTCGAGATGGGGAACGGGCAGTACCAGAAATCGAACTGGATGGTCGAGATGGGTGCGAACTGCAGGACCTTGCAGCCGAGCCAGCACACGGCGGGCAGCACGACACCGATAATCCACATGGGGATCATCATGATGGGGTTCCAGGCGATGCAACCAAAGACCACGGGCTCGTTGATCTGGCAGATGGCAGGGGCCAGGCACGCCTTACCCAGGCTCGAAAGCTGCTTTGACTTAGAGCGCATGAGCATAATGACCAGCGGGAAGGTGCAGCCGATGCCACCCCACCACAGGTAGCAGGTGTAGATGAGCGTCTCGGTGAACATGTTGAGGTTCGCGGCGGTAGCGGTGCCGGCGGCAGCCATGGCGATGTTCGCAGCGATCGCTGCCAGCTTGACGGGCTGCTCGACCGGGGTAAGCACCCACGCGGAGATACCCATGGAGTAGATGAAGCAGTTGAGGAAATTGAAGAAAATGAAGCCGTACCACGTGTTCAGGAAGGACGAGAACGGCATGAAGATGCCCGTCACCACGGAGTACATGTTGATGCCGAAGACGTCCGTGCACACAAAGCCAAGCACGATCACGCAGGCGATGGGAAGCAAGGCGTCAAACCACTGACGCACGAAGTCGGGGACCACGCTCTCGTCGCTGAAGAGCGAGAACGAACCAAACAGGCGAAACACCAAGCTCGTGACTACGCCGGTGAAGATAGCGCAGAACATGCCGCCCGCGCCGAACGCGCTCGAACCGAAGCCCGCAGCTCCTTCGATCACGAGCTGGGGCTGAATGGAGATGAAGAAGAGGATGAGACCCGCGCATCCCGCAATCAGGCGCTGCTTGCGCAGCTTGCGCTTCTCGCAGAAGTTGAAGGGGATGAGGAATGCGACCAGCACGGCCACCATGCCCATGGTCCAGCCAAACAGGCCGTCGAACGAGATCGGCAAAGAGAAGAAATCCTCGACTACCGACAACACGCAAAAGACCGAGCCCAGAAGAATGAACGGCAGGATCTGCATGACAGAATCCTTGATGGTGATGACCCAAATGTTGTTGTTCACCACGTTCATCTTGGGGGCGAAGCTGTTTTCCAGCCAGTTAAGAAACTTATCCATGATCGATTACTCCTCGCCCAGAACCTGAAGGATGTGATCGAGTGCCGCCTCTCCGTCCAAATGCGCATAGTACTCGGGCTTCATGACGGCGACCTTGATGGGATAACCGTCGCAGACCTCTTCGATGTCGCCGATGGTGCTCTCGAGATGGGGGCCCGCCATAACGCAGTCAATCTCGTCGACGCAGTCCTCGACGGCGGACTCGCTCTTTGCGGCGACTTTCATATCGAGCCCGCGGGCCTTTACCGCTTTGCGGATGTTGGCCGCCATGAATCCCGAAGATGCTCCGGATCCACATACCAGTAGGACGTTGTGTTGTGCCATGGTTCCTCCTTTGGCCGCTTACCTTCTGACACCCCCTACTATGAAGACGGGCGGGCTAAGCGTCCAACTTACTTTCTTCCTATCCTAGGAAAATAGCAGACCGTGTTTTATTTTGGCTGGTATAGTTGGGAAAGGAAAGGGGCGGCACATGGCAAAACGCGATCGCATTCAACAGCTTATCGATATCCTGAGCAACGCACAGGACTGGGTATCGGCATCTACACTTGCCCAACTGCTAGGGACAACGCCCCGGACAATCCGCTCCTATGTTGGAGAAATAAACGCCCAGTCCCAGGAAGTCGGCAGCGTTTCAATTACTTCATCAGGTTTGGGATACCGAATCGAGGGCCTATCCTCGAGCACCCCCAATTCGACCATTCGCGAAGCTCCCAATAACCGCACGGCACCGCAGTCAGACGTTACCCAAAACACACTAGATACGAGCGCTTCGTCGCCCAGCCGAGCCGAAGCCATGCTCTCCCACCTCATTGCACACGATGGCGCGCAATCCATCTATGAGCTCGCTGATTCGCTTTTCGTAAGCGATACCACCCTTATGGGAAGCATCCTGCCAAGCGCAAGAAAGACCGCGGCCCGCTTTGGTGTTTCCATTACGCTCAAAAATACGGAGCTCACCATCGAGGGCAACGAGGAGCGCATCCGCAAGCTCTTGGGATTCCTGGCGGTTCATGGCAAAAATGGATACTTTACGTCCGTTCACGCACTTGAAGACATGTTTCCCCAGTACAACATTCCCGGGATGCTCGAGAAACTCGCGACCCTATGCCAGTCTTCCGGGCTTTTTCTCAATAACTACGCGCTCAACAATCTTCTTGTCCATCTTTCCATCATTCTGGCCCGCCTACAGTCGGGCAACAGCCTTCCTACCCAGGTCGACTCTCCCGACCTATCGACCTTGGTGCACAACGAACAGCACAGGCGCAGCATCGAGAGCATCGTCCAAAGCGTCGACGAGTATTCTTCCACTGAGTTTGGCGTCCACCTGTCCCCAGACGATCGTCAGCAGGTGATGGCACTGGTCGCGCTTTCCACGGAATCTTACACGTATGACGAGCTCGACCGGACGCGCCTGATCGAAACCGTCGGCCTCGACTTTTTCGACCTCATCATCAACCTGCTCGACACCCTGCGCAAACGATACGGCCTCCCCGAATTCGAGGAGCGCTTTGTCCTGCAGCTGTCCATGCACATGCACAACGCGCAGCAGCGCAGCCGCTATGGGGTCTCGTGCCCCAATCCTATCTCCACGCTCATCAAGCGGGAATATGCCGCTGTGTACGACATGGCCGTCTATTTTGCGCACGGAGTCGCCCAGGCCCAAAACCTTGTCTTCAGCGAAGACGAGATTGGATTTATCGCCTTCCATCTGGGAAATTACCTTGAAAAAAAGCGTGTACGCAAAGACCCCGTTACCTGCGCGGTTGTGTTTGAGCAATATCACGACTTCATCGGCGACTTTCTCCGAACGCTCGACCAGGAATTCCACGACTCGCTCAATGTGATCGAAGTGATAGACCACGGTGCCGCCCCGACGATGCTCTGCGGCGCCGACATGGTCATCAGCACTGCGACCTATCCCATCAATCAGCCGCACGCCGTGCTGGTAAGCCCCCTGTTGTCGGATAGAAGCAGGGAAAAGATCAAGCGCGAGATCGAGGCGGTCAGGTTGGAGAGGCGGACGGCGACCGCCAACGCATACCTGCGAGCATTTTTGCGTCCGGAGCTCTTTCTTAGGAACATCGATGCGCAAGACCCGGTTTCTGCCATCACGCGCATGGGCGAACGCTGCATTGCCGAGGGCGTTGCCACGCAGGCATTCATTGACGATGTGTTGCTACGTGAGTCCATCTCGAGCACGTCGTTTACCGATGAGCTCGCCGTGCCGCACGCGATTCATATGTTTGCGGACCGCTCCTTCCTATGCGTAGTCCATAACGAGAAGCCCATTGCATGGGGCGAGCACCAGGTGAACATCGTTATCATGATCGGCATGGCGTCCGAGGACATGGCCTTCTTCCAAGACGTGTTCGACCTCGTTGTCGAACTCTTCCTCTCGCCTGGCCGGACAGCACGCGCCCTGCAGGCGCACACCCACGAGGCGTTCTTGGACGTGCTCACGGAATAGGCGCGGTGCCCAGCGGCGCTGCTCGCAAGTAGAGCAAACCCGCTCTTTCATTGCCCCACCTCGGGATTTGCCGCATTTGCCCGTGTTTTATCTCCCCTACCTTTGTTTTGTTGCGACTGTCCCTGTCTTGCCGTGTCTACCTTTGTTCCCTGCTTGCCATTCGCACAAGCGTTTCACGATGTAGTCGTAGTTTTCACGACGATGCGGCACGGTGCAGGCACTGCAGTCCTTGATACGCGTGCCGTCGGTCGGTTCGATGTAGACGAAGTTGCCGCCGCAGTGCTCGCCAAGAGCGTGCAGGGGACAGTAGCAAAAGAGGCAGTTAAGCTCCTCGGCTGGCATGTCGTGGCACGGGTAGAACTCGCAGGCGGCGTGGTTGAAGAACTTGTAATTCTTGGTTTCGGGCATATGATGCGTGGATGTCATGTCGATCCCTTCGGCGCGCCTCTTTGTTCTCTAGTATCGCACCTTCGCGCCGTAGGTACATGTGGGGGGCTACGCATGCGTGTTGGGATCGAGTGCGACTACCTCGCCCAGATTCTGCTGCCCAGCATCAAGGCTCAGGACTAGCCGGCCTCAGCGAGGGCAGTCTTTTTGGGACGGGGCTCTTTTAGCTCCTTTGAGGATGATTAAGCAAGGAGCCACTTCCATGCGGGCACAGCGTGTACCACACCGTGTTCGCATGGAATATCGGCCTGTTCATCCATGGTAACGATTGCCGACTCGCCAAGATCAAACTGGGCCATCGAGGCATCAAGCGCGGCAATTTCGCGCTCGCGCGTTTTCTCGCTTGCCATATCCGCACTCACCTGAATCAGGTTATAAGCCTGCATGAGAAGCGCATCCCCAGCCACAAAGTCAACCTCATGGCTTTTATTCTTCTCCTTAATCAGCAGGCGGCAGACCGAACCGGCCCGCACCGCAGGAGTCCTTCTTCTTAGCGCATTGAACACCGCAGTCTCGAGCCTCTGGCCCTGATCCAATGCCGATGCGGGAGAGAATGCTCCAAACATCGCAGGATCGACAGCGTAGACTTTAGACGCTGACCGCGTATTATTTGCAAGTGAACGCGTAAACTCCGGCACAGAAAACAGCAGGTAGGCGTCCTCGTAATACTCAAGTAAGTCGCTGAGCGAATTGCGACTGACGGGTATTTGCCTGCTCTTGAACTCGTTGTACACCTTGTTCACCGACAGTTCTCGTCCCGAAGATGCCATACACCGCGCCAGAAACAGCGAGGCCAAACGAGGATTCTTAACGTCGTAACGCTCAACGACGTCCATGGCGACCGTTCGCGACGCATATTCCTGTAGCAACTGAATCGCGTCCGCAGGCGCCTGCTCAAGTGTCGCGATAAATCCCCCTCGCTCAAGATATCCGATCAGATGATGTCGAAGCAACGCTGTGTCACTCGAGGAAAAGGGTGCATCCGGACCAGGAGCGCTTCCAGTCTTATATCGGACGTATTCCGAAAAACTCAACGGAAAAAGCTCTCGTACAAGGGAACGGCCCCTGAACTCGCTCTTAAGTTCTGAGGACAGCATCTTAGAAGAAGACCCCGACACGTAGACGGTCGCTTTCTCCGTATCGACCACACGCCGCAGAAACGCACCCCATTCGGGAATTTCCTGGATCTCATCAAAGAAAATGTAGGCACCCTCGGTTCGGGCAGCAGGATAGAGCGCATAGAATGTATCGAGCACATCCGCTAGCAGCGATGGTTCATACGGACGCAAGCGCTCATCCTCAAAATTGAAATATAGCATCCGGTTAAGCTCGACACCTTGGTTCTGAAGCCGGCGCATCTCCTGATACAGGCGATACGTCTTTCCACAACGGCGGGCTCCCACAATCACATTTACGATGTTGTCGCGCTTTGGCTTCTGTGGGTTTCCCAGATCAAGGTCTCGCTCAAAGACCTGCGGAACTCCCTGCTGCTCAAAGTCCTTTATTTTCTGGGCTACCAAGTCGTTGAATGCCATGATTCTCCAATCTTGCTCTCTAGCTAATCAAGATTATACTGTTTCTTGATTAGCTGGAAAGCAAGATTGCGTGTAACTTGATTAATGATTAAGCAAGTTTTCTCTTTCTGTCCCGAAGGATGTCGAGCGGTTGAGGAGGCAAACACGAACGCCTCTAGCCGACAGAAACGCGCGGCTCCGTCAGCTAGAGGACGTTTCCTAGTTCCACGGGTCGGCTTCGAACATCGGCTCGCGCTCGGGGCGGCGATCGCTGTAGGGATCGTAGCCGTCGTCGTCCTCGTTCTCGGCACGAATGAAAGGGTCGCGCGGCTTGGGTGCCGGCTTAGGCGCAGGCTTGGGTGCGGCGGGCGCTGCCTCGGTCGCCGGCGTGTTCGTCTTGTTCTCGTCTTTCATCTGCATATCTCCTTGCCATGTGCTCACGTTCAGTATCATCGATTGTCGCACGAAAAAGGGCGGCGGACCCAATTTGATCCGCCGCCCTTGGCGTTTTGCGATGAGGGGCAATTTAAAGCCGGCCCCAAAATCTACTCGGCGTCGGGGACCTCGTAGGTGGCCGCCGGCGTGTTGTCGCACACGACGGTAAAGCCGCCGTCCTTGTCGACATCGACCGTCACCTGGTCGCCCTCGCGCACCGTGCCGTCAATGATGGCGGCGGCGATGGCATCCACGACCTCGCGCTGGACCAGGCGCTTGAGCGGACGGGCACCGAACACGGGGTCCAAGCCGCCCACGGCAAGCATCTGCTTGGCAGCCGGGGTGATGGCAAGCGTCATGCGCTCCTTGGCCAGACGTGCGCGGACGTCGGCGAGCTGGATGTCGACGATCTTCTCGATCTGCGCCATGCCGAGCGGATGGAACACTACGATGTCGTCGATACGGTTGAGGAACTCGGGGCGGAAGGTCTGAGCCATGGCCGCGTCGACCTGATGGCGCATCTCCTCCTCGTCCTTACCGGACAGATCGGCGATGGCCTTGGAGCCCACGTTAGACGTCATGATGATAATCGTGTTCTTGAAGGACACCTGGCGGCCCTGGCCATCGGTCAGACGGCCGTCGTCGAGCACCTGCAGCAGCACGTTGAAGACATCTGGATGGGCCTTCTCCATCTCGTCGAGCAAGATCACGGAGTACGGACGACGGCGCACGGCCTCGGTGAGCTGGCCGCCCTCGTCGTAGCCAACGTATCCCGGAGGCGCACCGATCAGACGTTGGACGCTGAACTTCTCCATGTACTCGGACATGTCGATACGCACGAGCGCACGCTCGTCATCGAACAGGCACTCGGCAAGCGCCTTGGCGAGCTCGGTCTTGCCCACGCCGGTGGGGCCCAGGAAGAAGAAGCTGCCGATGGGCTTGTCCGGATCGGAGAGGCCCGCACGGCTGCGACGCACGGCCGCGGCGACAGCGGAGACCGCCTCGTCCTGGCCGATGACGCGCTTATGCAGCTCGCCCTCCAAGCCCTTCAGCTTGTCGAGCTCGCCCTGCATCATCTTGGAGACGGGCACGCCGGTCCAAGCGCTCACGACCTCAGCGATCTCATCGGAGGTCACCTGTTCGTTGAGGCCCTCGCCGTCCTGCTGCTTTTGCGCCTCGAGCGCAGCCTCGGAATCCTGAATCTGCTGCTGCAGGCCCGGAATCACGGAGTAGCGCAGCTCGGACGCACGGCCCAGGTCGCCATTGCGCGTTGCGCGCTCCTCTTCGCTCTTGGCCTCGTCGAGCTGCCCCTTGAGCTCCTGCACGTGGTCGATAGCGTTCTTCTGGTTGAGCCAGCCGGCCTTTTGCACGTTGAGCTTTTCTTGGACCTCAGCGATCTCTTGGCGCAGAGCCTCCAGACGCTCCTTGGAGGCGTCGTCGGTCTCCTTCATGAGCGCCTGTTCCTCAATCTGCAGCTGAGTGAGCTGACGCGTGGTGGCGTCGATCTCGACCGGCATGCTGTCGAGTTCCATGCGCAGACGGCTTGCAGCCTCATCGACCAGGTCGATGGCCTTGTCGGGCAGGAAGCGATCGGTGATGTAGCGATCGG
>CABRZN010000026.1 GCA_902475445.1 uncultured Collinsella sp. | reverse complement strand
CGGCAAGAACCAGCGGCGCGCGTAGTGGGCGCCGACGAGTGTCGCCAGGTTCATAACGAGTTTGTGCTTGCGCGGCTCAAGCTGCATCACATAGCCCGACTTGGCATCGGCGATAGCTTGAGCATCGAGTGCGCCCAAGGCGTCGAGCACGCTCGCGCGACGTGGCTCGTCGTATTCGAGCGCCATCTGGCCAATACGGCCATATACGCGCACCTTGTGCACGCCGTCGATATCGCCGCTGAGCTTAAGAAGTGCATCGAGATCGCTCTCTGGCACAGGACCCGCCAATTGAAGACGGGTCCTGCCGGGGATCTCGCTAATAATCGAGAATCTCATAGTTTGTGCCTGGGAGCGTTACTCGGCTGCCTCGTCAGCAGCGGCCTCGCTCTGGGTGATGTAAGCAGCCTCGGCAACCATGTCGTCAACATTAGCCTTGGCCTGCTCGACCATGTCCTGGTAGCCGTTCTTGATGCGCATGCCGCACGCGATACCCTGCACGCAGGCATTCTTTACCGGAGCGCTGGTAAGCAGCTTGATGCCGGCCGTGCCAAGCAGAAAACCGCCACCGACAAGCAGGGTATTGAACGTCGACTTCTTCATGTTGCTTCTCCCTTTTGCCGCATTGGACGCGGCATGGTGCCTCAGCACCCGAGTAAACAAGTTTGCTCGAGCACGCTTTTGAAATATCTCAATTTTATCTAACTATCTAGGTCAGCCATGGCTAACCTTTTGAAAATTAACGATGCGGAGTAACCGATTGTCAATGTGAGAAAGGGACTGTCCCTTTGCCCCTTCTTACAACTGCCAGGTAGCTGCTTCCTTTTGCAGCGCCACCATGCGGGCGAATTCTCCACCTGCCGCCTTGAGCTGCGCCGGAGTGCCCTGCTCGGCAACCACACCATCCTTGAGTACAACGATCTTATCGGCATTTTCTACCGTGCGCATACGGTGGGCGATCACGATAACTGTCTTTCCTGCGAGCAGGCGGGAGAGCGCCTGCTGCACCACGGTCTCGTTCTCCACATCCAAACTCGCCGTCGCCTCGTCCAGCAACACAATCGGTGCGTCTTTGAGCAGCGCACGGGCGATAGAGATGCGCTGGCGCTCACCGCCGGACAGCTTGGAGCCGTTCTCGCCGATCATGGTGTCATAGCCCTGCGGCATGCGGCTCACAAACTCGTCGCAGTTGGCGGCACGCGCGGCAGCAAGCACTTCCTCATCGGTGGCATCGCGGCGACCAAGACGGATGTTTCCCATCACCGTGTCGTCAAAGAGCAGCACGTCTTGGAACACAATGGCGTAGTCGCGCAGCAGCACCTCGGGATCCACGCTCGCAACATCCACGCCGCCCACGGTGACCGTGCCTTCGGTGGCGTCCCAAAAGCGCGCGGCCAGGCGGCTCACCGTGGACTTACCGGAGCCCGAAGGACCGACCAGTGCCGTGACCTCGCCTTCCTTGGCGGTAAAGCTCACATCGGTAAGAACTTTCTCGCCGGCGCGGCCGTCCTCGCCCGCACCATAGCCAAATGCCACGTGATCGAACACCACATCGTGGCCTACGGGCTCAAACTGCTCGCTGCCCCGAGCCACGGGCTCTTCCATGATGGAACGCATGCGCTTGGCCGACGACTCGGCGGCAAACAGCTCGGACATCAGCATCAGCGCCTGATCAAAGGGCGCATAGATGCGGCTCACCATAAGCAGGAAGGCAAACATCATCAAAAAGTCGACCTGGCCGGAGGCGACCATCGCAGCGCCCGTGACCAACGTGGTGGCAATCCCCAGGCGCAGGATGGCAAAGGCGGAGTTGACCAAAAGCCCATTGGCGAGCTCGCCCTTGGTGGTCTCGCGCTCCTCGGCATCGATCACGGCGTTGAGCCCCTCAAGATAATGAGCCTCCTGGTTGGTGGCGCGGATCTCGCGCACGCAGTCGAGCGTCTCCTGGATCGCCTCGGTAACCTTGACCTTCTCGGCGCGCACATGGTCGAACACCGGGGTCATGGGGCCGCGTGTCAGATACAGCACGGCAAAGGCCACGGGCACGCTCCAAAACGCCGCGATCGCCAGCTGCCAGCAAAAGAACAGCGACGCCACGAACACAATGGCGCTTGCGATGATGGCACCCCAAAGCTCTCCCAGCACGTGGCTGTAGGCGTGCTCCATGGCCTGGACGTCGCCCATGATGGTCTCGGTTAAATCGGCCAGATCACGACGGCCAAAAAACGACAGCGGCAGCTTGCGCAAGCGCTCGGCAATCTCCATACGCTGCTTGCCGCACTCCTCGTAAAAGATGCAGTAGGTGTAGTAATACTGCTGCCAGTTAGAGGCAAAGAGCAACACGAAAAAGACCAGGAGGCCGCCCACAATCGGCAGGGCATCCGGCAGGTCGGCACCGGTGGCGAGATGTTCGACAAAACCGGCCATGACCAGGAACAATAAGCCCATGCCGGCCATGGTAATGAGATTGGTGAGCGTGGTCCAGAAAATGCCGCGTTTTACGCCGGCGACGCCTTTATCGGATAGGAAATACTTCTTTTGGAATGAGGCGAACATTTAGGCCTCGCCTCCCTTCGTGACGGCGGCATCCGCGGTCGCTGCAGTGATTTTCCAGCTCGCGGCCTGTTCGTATTCGGCCCACATCTTGGCATACAGACCCTCTTGGGACAGCAACTCGGCATGGGTGCCGGCCTCCTGCACGCTACCTTGATTGAGCACCACGATCTTGTCGGCCCCCACCACGGTCGAAAGCCGGTGCGCGATCATAATGACCGTGCGACCCGCCGCCAGCTTGCTAAAGGCGCGCTGGATGAGCGCCTCGTTCTCGGGATCCGCAAACGCCGTGGCCTCATCGAGCACCACGATAGGCGCGTCTTTAAGGATCGCGCGGGCAAGTGCCACGCGCTGGACCTCGCCGCCCGAAAGATATGCTCCGCCGGCACCGAGCATGGTATTGATGCCCTGTGGAAGCTTGGCCACAATGTCGTCGCACTGAGCTGCGGAGAGGGCCGCACGCACTTCGTCGTCAGTGGCCGTAGGCTTGGAAGCGCGCACGTTATCGGCAAGTGTTTGCCGGAACAGCTGGTTGGTCTGGAACACGAAGGCGACCTGGTCCATAAGCTCGTGCGGATCCATATCGCGAACGTCCACACCGCCTACGAGCACTCGACCCGAGGAAACATCCCAAAAACGAGGAATCAGGCTTGCGCAGGTTGACTTGCCGCCGCCCGAAGGACCCACAAGCGCAAGGGCACTACCAGCGGGAACGCTGAAACTTACATGGCTAACGGCAGGTGCTTCGGCACCCTCGTACGTAAAGCTCACGTCCTCAAATCGCACGTCGCCGCCGGCAGGGTGCTTGGGTTGCGCGGGCACGGAGAGCCGCTTGGAATCCATAACGCTTCGGATGCGCGCCAGCGAATCGGCACTCATCTGAGAGGCCTCGCCCACAAACATAAGCTTGGTCATGGCCGTCGGCACCACGGCCGAAAAGATCGCGTAAAACGTAAAATTGACCATAAAGTGCGCGAAGTCCGTCTCGCCCGGCGCCAGCAGCAGCGCCACAGGCAAAAGAAATGCCACAAGGCCGTTGAGCGCAGTAAGGTTGAGCACCTGCGGACCCCGGCAAAACGTACCCGCATAGTTTTGCGCCATATCGGCGTATTCGGCGATCGCATCGTGGAACGCCTTAAAGGAGTAGACCGTCTGCTGGAATACCTTGACCACGGGGATGCCGCGTACGTATTCGGTGCCGGTCTTGTTCATCTTGACCAGCGCGCCCATGTAAGCCTTCATGAACTCGGCGCCCTTGCCGCTCATCATGGTGGCCATGGCGCAAAACGAAACGACGACCGAGATTAAGCATGCCGCGCCCAAACGCCAATCGAGGGCAAAAAGCAGCACGAGCAGGCCCACGACCATGGCGGTGGCGCCGGCAATATCGGGCAGCATGTGTGCGAGCAGCGTCTCGGTAGAGGCGGCGCAGCCGTCTACGATACGGCGCAGCTCACCGGTGGCGTGCGTGTCAAAGTAGCCGAGCGGCAGCTTAAGCAGATGCTCGCTCGTGGTCTTGCGGATATTGGATGCGCAGCGAAACGCGGACAGGTGCGTGCACATGAGTCCCACGAAATAGACCACGATGCTTGCCAGCGCAAACCCCACGGCCCACCAGCCATACGTCGCGATGCCGCAGGCTTCGCTCCAGTTAGGCGCCACGGCGATCAGATCGCGCGCGACAAGCCAAATGCACACGAACGGGCCAAAGCTCAGCAGCTGCGAGAGCGCCGAGAGGGCCATGCCCAAATACGTTAGGAATTTACGGTCACCGGCATATGCAAGCAGCTCGCCGATGCCGCCGCCTTCCTTTTTTGATCCCTTTGCCATGAGATTCCTTTCTAACGGCTTGAGAGTTAACCGTAAGAAACTTATCATGGGCGTGTTAGCCAAGGCACACAATTGGGCCAGGCGTGGACGTTTTCGCAAATGAAGGGGACGCTTTTGAAAATGCGGCGGGCGGCAACCGATATAACCGAGCTCTACGCACCGCAGTTTGAGCAGTTTGGCTTGGAGTTCTCCGGCAAGGGCGCTGTCTTTACCGGCGAGGTGGCAAACGATCGGGCGCACGGACGCGCATGGATCATGCCCCTCTCCCCCACCTGCATTGTCATGGAGCATTTCATTACCCCGATGCACAACATGCACCTAGCCGAATACACGCCCGAACCGTACGCGTGCGTGAGCGAGGTCAGCGCGCCCACGCTCATGTGTATGCCCGAAGCCGGCATAACGCCTGCGAACCTCAAGCCGCTGCGCGGGCCGTGGCCGAACAGCGCAGTCTGCAGCTTTATCCAAGATAGCTGCGGCGAGGAGCTAAGCCCGCTGTTTGCAGGGCAACTCTATCACTCACGCTCGGTGCTCTTTTTGCCCGGGTATTTTGACGAGCTGGAGCATTGCTATCCTGCCGAGTTCGCGGGGGTCTTTGAGGCGTTTGCCGAGCCATGGCACGAGGAGGCAGCGTCTGCCATCTGCCACACACTACGCCGAATCAACGAGGACCGCGCTCGCGCCGTAGGCGGGCATGTCTATATGCGGGGCATTGTAGAGGCTATGGTCGCGGAGCTCGCCTGTTCGCGCGCGGCCCACAAGCAGGCGCGGCAGGCGGCAGACACACGCGTCAGCATAACCATTGCCGAAGAAGCAACGGCGATGATTGAGCGCGCGCTCGACAAAGGCAGGCGTGTGGGTATCAACGAGGTGGCCGAGGGGCTCTTCACGAGCCGCTCCAAGCTATGCGCCACCTTTAAGGCCCAAACTGACGAGTCCCTGGGCGCCTACATTCGCAGACGCCGTATGGAGCGAGCACAGGACCTTTTGGCCGATAGCTCGCTCACGATAGCGCAGGTGGCAGAGCGTCTAGGCTACCCTCAGCAGGCCGCCTTCGCCCAAGCCTTCAAGCAATACACCGGCATGACACCCACGGCTTGGCGAAGCAAGCATCGCTAAGGCCCAAGCTCCCTGGCCGTAACGGAGCGATTAATTAGCCGCCGCCCGTCAGCTCACCCGGGATCTAAACGTCAAGATGCGCACAATCAAGCGCCTTTTTGATAAGAGGGACAGATCGATCAGCCAAATACAACGGAATGTTGAGCACCCCGTCGTCGAGCTTTAGGTTCTTAAGTGAGTAGCGGACCCTCAATGGAGTCGTCTCCGCATGCTTGTCGGCATAGTACTTAAGGCTCTTGGAATGAACGACCTCTCCCGATTTGACCTCGACGGGCACGATTTCGTTCCCGACTTGAATCAAAAAATCGACTTCGTGCTTCGGCTTCTCGTTTGTCCAATAACGCGGAGCAGCATCTAACTGTGAAAGTAATGCCTGAAGCACATAATTCTCGGCGAACGAACCTTTGAACTCCGAAAATAGCGCATCCGAGATGGCAAAAGCGGACGCATCCAGCCTTGCCATGCGGCGCAGCAAGCCGACATCAAGACAGTAGACTTTAAATGCCTTGAGGTCATCGTACGCAGAGAGCGGCACACCACCGGCAGCATTAAGGCGAACCGCCGTGATGAGCCCAGCATCGGCAAGCCATTCCAGAGCATCCTCGTATTCTCGAGCACGAGCCCCCTCGCGCACCGCACCCCAAACGAACTTTTTGTTCTCGCGCGCCAACTGAGCTGGAATCGAGTTCCATATTTGCGAAAGCTTGGCGAACTGCGCACGGCCACCATGCTTGGCAAAATCGCGCTCGTAGGAATCCAAGAGATCAGACAACACCTTATCGACCTGAACGATATCGCCCGTCTCCGCCCACCGGCCAAGAGCCTCTGGCATGCCGCCGCATGCAAAATAACGACGAAGATGCTCGACGAGACGGACATGGAAGAAATCGGGCACTGTCTCGATCTGATCCAGGCCGCCAAGGTATTCGTCGTAGTTTGCAGCGCCCTCGGCTTTCAGAAACTCGGAAAAGCTCATGGGGCGCATCTCCATGAACTCGACCTTTCCCACCGGAAAAGCGCTGGTCTCACGGGACAAGCGAACGCCCAACAAAGACCCTGCGCATGCGACGTGATACTCGGGGGCCTCGTCACAGAAGTATTTAAGGGCGCCGACTGCAGAAGGACAATCCTGGATCTCATCAATAATAAGCAGCGTTTCGCCGGGATTGATAGGCTGTCCAAGTGCCAGGGAAAGATTTGAGATGATCCGTCGAGGATCGCGCGTACCTTCGAAAAACTGAGCGTACTCGCTCTGTACCCCAGGTGACGGCTCCTCGAGCGTCAGATACACAAAATTGAGGTACGAGGTTCGGCCGAACTCCTTAAGCGCCCACGTCTTTCCAACCTGGCGCGCCCCCTTAAGGATAAGCGGCTTACGATATTCTGACGCTTTCCAAGCGTTAAGCTTGGCAATGATATCTCGCTGCATGACCGAACCTCCCGCAAAGAAACTTCCGTAAACGTGATATTTCCCACATTTTACCCTAGGTAAAACGTGACATTTATCACATTTATGGAAGTTTTAAGCTCATTTCGCCACACTTTCATCACATTCAAAAGGCGGAGGCGCATTTTGCGCCTCCGTCACCATCTTTCCTATCAGCCCGCCTGACCCGAACGGCCGAGTCGTCTGGCCGGGGAAGCCCCGAGTCGCCGGGGTGTTTGCTCCAAATGAGTTCCGCATGCAAAGAAGGCCACTAAATGTGGCCTTCGTCTTGCATAGGACTGTTTGAAATTTGGAGGAAACACCCCGGCGACTCGGGGCTTCCCCGGCCTCGCAGCTACGAGAGCGACGTTCTCAGCAACTCGTTGAAGAGCTTCGGGTTGCCCTTGCCGCGGCTCGCCTTCATGCACTGGCCCACCAAAAAGCCGATGACCTTCTGGTTGCCGTCACGATACTGCTGCGCCTGATCGGCACAGTTTGCCAGCACCTCGTCCACGATCGGCTGCAGCGCGCCGGCATCGCTCACCTGACGCATACCGCGCTCGTCGACAATCTTGTTGGGGTCGTCACCGGTCTGGGCCATGGCCTCAAAGACCTCGTGAGCCTGGTTGGAGCTAATGGCATCGGTCGCCAGCAGCTTGGCAAGGGCTGCCACCTGAGCCGGCGCGATGCCGGACTCGACCAGCGAGACGCCCGCACCCTTAAGGTAGGCGATCATCTCGTTCACCAGCAGGTTTGCGACCGTCTGAGCCTCCTTGCCAGCCATACCGGCAGCGGCGGCCTCAAAGAACTCGGCAAACTCGGGGTCGCCTGCAATCTGCTCGGCATCGGCGGTCTTAATGCCAAAGTCGGCCTCAAAACGGGCACGCTTGGCATCGGGCAGCTCGGGGATCTCGCCACGGCAGCGGTCGATGAACTCGTCGTCCAGATCAAACGGCGCCAGGTCGGGATCGGGGAACAGACGATAGTCGTCGGCCGTCTCCTTCACACGCATGACCACGGTGCGCTTGCGGCTGGGCTCCCAGTGGCGGGTCTCCTGGTAGATAATGCCACCCTCCTCGAGCACCTCGGCCTGGCGGCAAATCTCGTAGGCAAGGCCGTCGTGCAGGCTCTTAAACGAGTTGAGGTTCTTAAGCTCGGTCTTGGTGCCCAGCTTGGTCTCGCCGCGGCGGCGCAGCGAGACGTTGCCGTCGCAGCGCATGGAGCCCTTCTCCATGGAGCAGTCCGAAATGCCCAGCGTTACAAAGATGCGACGGAGCTTCTCCATAAACAGGCGCGCTTCCTCGGGCGTGCGCAGATCGGGCTCGGTGACGAGCTCAATCAGCGGCGTGCCGCAGCGGTTGTAGTCGACGAGTGACTCGGCCGCGGCGGTAATGCGGCCCTCGGCACCGCCCACATGGACCATCTTGGCAGCGTCCTCCTCCATGTGGATGCGCAGGATGCGAATGGGCACCGTGTAGGAACCGTCCTCGCGACGCTCAGGCATCTGCAGGTTGGACGCATCATAGCTGGCCAGATGGCCGGCGCGCTGGTTGCCCTCGCGCATGGTCGACGTCATGGACGTGGACAGGCCCTCGGCGTTGGCCGAGGCGCTCGCCAGACTCTGGGCCTCGGCCTCGCCAAATGCGCAGTCGGGGCGCTCGGCGGCACCGCGACCGGTCACGTCCAGGTCCAAGTGACCGTACATGGCAAAAGCGACCGGACCCTGCGTAGTCTGGAAGTTCTTGGCCATATCGGGATAGAAGTAGTGCTTGCGGTAGAACATCGAGTGACGCTGGATCTCGCAGTTGGTGGCAAGACCGGCCTTGACGATGCTCTCGATGGCGCGCTTGTTAGGCACCGGCAGGGCGCCGGGCAGGCCCAGGCACACCGGGCACACGTTGGCGTTGGGCTCGTCATCGTGGCTGAGCTTGCAGTTGCAGAACATCTTGGTATCGAGTGCGGTGAGCTCGGTATGGATCTCCAGGCCGATCACGGCCTCCCAATCCTGCAGGACCTCGGAAAGCTCCTTCATTACAGCTCGCCTCCCTTCCCGGCAAAATCGGGCGCGACGGAAAGCGCGGGCGCACCCGTAGCGGCATCGGCAAAGCCGCGCTCCAGGGCGCGGGCAAACGTGAGCAGCTGACGGTCCTTAAAGGCCGGACCCACCAGCTGGGCAGAAACGGGCAGCTGAGTATCCTCGCCCAGGCCCAGCGGCACCGAGATGCCACCGTTGCCGCAAATGTTGAGCGAGATGGTGTACAGGTCGGAAAGGTACATCTGCGTGGGGTCGCTGATCTCGCCAAACTTAAAGGCCGTGCGCGGCGAGGCGGGCATGAGGATGGTGTCCACCTTGGCATACGCGGCGTCGTAGTCTTGCGTGATGAGCGTGCGGGCCTTCTGCGCGGCGTAGTAGTACTTGTCGTACACGCCCGAGCTCAGCAGGTAGGCACCGAGCATCTGACGGCGCTTGGCCTCGGCGCCAAAGCCGTGGGCGCGCGAAAGCGAGCTCTGGTCGGACAGGTTGGCGCAGCCCTCCTCCTGATAGCCGTAGCGAATGCCGTCGAAACGTGCCAGGTTGGAGAACGCCTCGGCCGGGCCGATGACGTAGTAGGCGGCGATGGCGGCGTCCAGGTGCGGCAGGTCGACCTCGACCAGCTCGGCGCCCTGGTTCTGCAGCTCCTGGGCGGCGCGCTGAACAGCGGCCTTGACCTCGGGCGTCAGGCCCTCGGCCTCCATAAACGCAGGGATAATGCCCACGCGCTTACCCTCGATGCTGTCGTTGAGATGCTCGGTAAAGTCGACGGCGCAGTCCTGGCTGGTGCAGTCGTACGGATCATGGCCCGCGCCGGTAAGCGCATTCATGGCCAGCGCGACGTCCTCGACCGTGCGGCCAAAGGGTCCCACCTGGTCGAGCGACGAGCCAAAGGCCACCACGCCGTAACGGCTCACGGCGCCATACGTGGGCTTAAATCCCACCACGCCGCACAGCGACGCCGGCTGGCGAATGGAGCCGCCGGTGTCCGAACCCAGCGAGAGCGCGACCTCGCCCGCGGCGACGGCGGCAGCGGAGCCGCCCGAGGAGCCACCGGGCACGCGCTCGGTATCCCAGGGGTTGTTGGTGCGGTGGAACGCCGAGCTCTCGGTGGAGCTGCCAAAGGCGAACTCGTCCATGTTGGCCTTGCCCATGGGCAGGCAGCCGGCGTCGAGCATGCGCTGGACGCAGGTGGCGGTGTAGACGCTCTGGTAATCCCCGAGCATGCGGGAGGCGCAGGTGGTGCGCGTGCCCACAAGGTTCATGTTGTCCTTGATGGCCAGCGGCACGCCCGCGAGCGGGGGCAGCGGCTTGCCTGCGGCGCGGTCGGCATCCACGCGCGCGGCGGCCTCGAGCGCAAGCTCGGGCGCCACCTGCAGGAATGCCTGGACCCCGCCCTCGCGCGCCTCGATGGCGGCAAGAGAGGCCTTGGCCACCTCGGTAGCGGTAAAGTCGCCGGCGGCAACGCCCGCGGCGATCTGGGCGGCGGTAAGGGAATCGAAGCTTAGCGCCATTACTCGCTCTCCCCCTCTCCCAAAATGGACGGCACGCGGAAGTAGCGGTCGCGCGCGCTGCCGGCGTTTTCGAGTGCGACGTCGAGCGGCAGGTCGCGCTCGGGCTCGCGCAGGTCATCACCCATCACGTTGGACAGGCTTCCGATGGGATGGAACGTGGGCTCCACGTCGGGCAAGTCATATTGCAAGACGGGCTCGAGCATCTGGACGGCGTCGTTCAGGTAGGACGTCATCTGGGTGAGCTCGTCATCGGTCAGTGCGATCTTTGCGTACTCGGCGATGCCGCGCACGTCTTTCTCGCTGAGTGCCATAGGCGCTCCCTTCCGCATAACAGATAAACCGCTCTAGTATACAAGGCAACGCCGCTTAGAGCAGGCGCTTTACCTAAATGCAGCGAAAACGTAACGAGGGCGGCGGGCTGGCAGGGCGGGTCCGGCGGTTCTGTAGCGAAAACCGTCCCGCCCACGACGAAAACCGTCCCAACATTCGACGTTTTTCGCCAAAATCGCGATTTTCATCGAATGTTGTGATGGTTTGGAAGTCCCGCCCACCACAAAGGTGCCTGTCCCCATTGTGGTGGTTCTGAACGATGTCCTATGCCGAGGCCTTGGCCTTGCGGCGCTTACGGACCGCGTGGATCACGATGTCCAGCAGCAACAGCACAATGGCTACGACCACAATGAGCACGGCAAACTCACGCTTGCCCCAGTGGCGGCCGGCCAGCGACTTTTGCTTGTCGACGTCCTTCTTGTTGTACTTGGTGCGCACGCAATGCACCAGCAGGCGATGGTCGTTCACGCCGTAGGGCGTGCAGGTGACGAGCGTCACCTTGTCGGCGCCGGGCTCGATGGTCAGCGACTCCATCTCCTCGGGCAGCACGACCTCGGAGTCCACCATCTTGTAGGCGAGCGTCTTGTTCATGGTGTGCAGCAACACTAGGTCGCCGGGCTCCAGCGAGTGGATGTCGTCGAACATGCTCAGGTTGCGCATGCCCGAGTGCGCGGTGAGCACGCAATGCGTCGAGGTGCCACCCACCGGCAGGCTCGTGCCCTCCAGGTGGCCGACGCCCGCCATAAGGACTTCTTCGCTCGTGCCGTGGTAGATGGGCATGCTCACGTCGATGGAGGGGATCTCGACCCAGCTCATCATGGGGTCGCGGTCAAAGATGAGCTGCTGGGCGTAGGGCTCGATCTGGTCGGCGGGGAGCTCGGTGGCCTCGCCCGCCAGCTGCTCGTTATAGGAGCGCGCCTGCAGCAAGATGCGCTCGCGCTCCTCGGCAGACAGCGCGTCCACGGTGCTGGACACGGTGCTGATCTGGTTGAACACGCCCGAGGCCTCGAGCCGGTCCAAGATCCACGGCCAGGTCATAAGGCCCACGCCAATAAGGATGATAACGATGGTGATGAGCCGGTCGGCCCAGCGCGGCAGCCGCTTGCGGCGGCGCTTGGACTTTGGTTGAGGTTTGGGCTGAGGGCTTGAGCCGCCGTTGGCCGCGGCGTTATTGCTCTTCATATGTTTGGCGCCCTGCACCATCGCCGGTCACTCCTTTACAGCTCAGGTTGTCTAAACAAATAATAGCCGATTAGCGAGTCCTAAGTGCCACCACTCGGACAATGGAGTCAGGCCGCATTGCCCGCACAACGTAACCCCCGCTCAACCAATTAAGCCATATGTCGCTTTCATCGTCTCGAGCAGCTGTATCATCGTCACGCCCGCAACCCCGATCTGCTTCAGATTGATGTCACTCGCCTCACAGTCTTTAACAAACGCAAGCATATCGTCCTTGAGTTCTTCGACCAGGTTGATGCCTGCCGACTCGCCAAGCAGCTGAGCAAGCCTCAGCGCATCGCGTTTATGCTTTTTGACCTTCCTCGAGTCAACGTTCTCCCCGGCTTCCCTTCTAGCTTTTAGGTCGAGATACGCCTTCGCTTTGAACGGGACAATGTATTCCGTATCCAGGACCGAAACACCGTCTACGGTCCGAATTCCCTGAAGAAACAAGCTGTAGTAGGCATCGTCCAACAAAATAGCCGAAAGACTGCTTATGTTTTCATCAACGTGAATTGGCACCACATCAACCCCCTCACGACCCTTTAGAAAGTCGGGACACTTCGCGAAGAGCTCGATCATATGGGGATAACCCGGCCTCTTTGGCTCCGTAAACCGATAAAAACACGAGGCTTTACTTTCGCCCCAACCGCAGCGGTAGCCGCCATCACGCACCAAGGTCCATATGGCTTCGGCTGCCTGAGGCAGTCGATCGTCGGCGACAATGACTACATCAAAATCGTGGGTCGCCCTAAACGAAAGTCCTGCCTCCACGAGCAAAATGTCGCATGCTGTGCCGCCGATAAGGGCATACGACCCTTCAGCTTCCTGCATATGCTGCCGAAATACTTGGAGACCTTCTACAGCGCTTCCTGCCATGGATATTCCTTTCCAAACATGCGATCGAGTTCAAGCTGAATTCGCTCATCGTCGATTGCCGCCAAAGATAGCGCAAGTGAAATGTCGTCGATACGGGAGGAGTCGCCAAACACAGGCGCATAGCGCCACACTTGAATCATCGCCGTTTCGTTGTCTGGCAGCTCCCCGTCTGCGACTTCAAGGTCACGCAGGTCACGCCATGCACTTCTTAAAACGGCCTTTTGCTCCATGCCCGGCGCAGCGAGCATCGAACGCGCAGCGAGCGCCGTCTCGCCAGCGTCAGTGAGACGGTCGATCCGTGGTGCCTTCCTTGCAAAAACAACCTTCGAGACAGGCGAGGAGAGCTCTGCCATGTGCTCATTGAGCAGAAGATCCACGGCCACGGGAAACACAATGACACGCCGTTCGCGCCGCTCGCGCCTTGCGAGTCTCCTGTCTACAAGCTCGGTTATAGCCTCGCTCGCACGGCTTGCCGAGATCCCAAGCGCACGACAAAGGTCATCGGGACGATATGACTCCTGGCCTGCTCCCCAGATTGCGGCAGCCTGCGCGTTGGATGACATCTTGGTCGCGCGATTATGAAATCTAGTGCCGCCCCTCTCCGTGCAGGCTGCGCCCATAAATGGAAGAAAAGCCTGTCTACCAGGGCAAACAAAGGGGATTCCTTGTGCGATTAATGCTTTGCGCTGGCGCGCATCGGCATCAGGGAACGAAACGACAACAGGAGTCTCCGCGCGCAAGGCTAGCTGGCTATAGACTCTCTTAGCCTCGGGAAGCCCGACGCCAGTAGGCAAACTTGCAAGCAAAAAAGAAAAACCATTTGCGTCAACGGCGCGGACCTCAATCGACCGCAGATGCAGTGGCAAGCGTGCGGATCCAGGCCAAGTTTTAGCCTTGGCGGAGAGGCCCAGTGCTTCTTGTAAGTAGGTAATCGCTTCGTTCATTTCCATCTTTTTCGCTTAGTTCCAGTTAATATTGGAATTATACATAATTTTAGGAAATAACGAGATTTCTTTCGGGCATAGGCCCGGGTTAGCCCGTATTTGAGTTTTCAAAATATCTCGGATCAACAGAAAGATTCGGGATACAATGTTCATAGAAAACGACGCATCCCGCGTAAGTGTTAAGGAGCGCGGGCAGCCTAGTTTTCTAACGTGTTAAACGGCCGGGCTGCAACCCCGGCCGTTTTTATTTGCGCTTGCGGCGCAAACGCCGAGAACTGTCCGCACCGCGCGTGCGCCTACGGACCTTAAACCGAACCTCATACGAGTCAAAAAACGCGATGACGAACGAGCCCACCGCCGCAAGGGCGGCGAGCACGTTAAGGAATTTCAGCATTTGGGGACCTCCGATCGAGTCGTCGGCCGCCCGCGCACGGAATGCGTCGCAAGGGTATTTTACTGCGAGCGCACGCGTTTGCGCCTGGTGAACGCGATTTTGACAAACATTTGTTCGATAGTTACACACACGATCCCTCGAACGGCGGAGCCTGGCCGCGTCGTCCGGGTTTGCCCGACGTGTTTGAGTTTTCAAAATGTCCCGAATCGGTGGGGCGATTCGGGATACGATGTCTATAGGAAACGACGCACCCCGCGTAAGTGTTTAGGAGCGCGGGCGACCAGTTTCCGGTGTTGTTAAATGCCCGGACTCCGAACCACGGGCATTCTAATCTTGCACGCGCGGCGCAAATGCCTTCTACCGTCCGCACCGCGCGTGCGCCTACGAACCTTAAACCGAACCTCATACGAGTCAAAAAACGCGATGACGGATGAGTCCGCACCGGACGGTGGAGGCTGCCTGTGTTGTCCAAAAAGAACGGGGCAAACTCCAGTGTGGAGTCTGCCCCGAAAAGAGAATGGCAAAGCAAGAACGTCGATGGACGAGAGAAGTGTCCGCAAGTCTCATGGCCATCACATCCCACCTGCCAAAGGGGATGGGTGAGTGAGCGCTACTCCTGCTCGGACTCCTCCGCCTGCTTACGGCTGCGGATGAGGTGCGCCACGCCGATGCACAGCACCGCGCCACCAGCGATCCAAGTGAAAGTCACACCGTTAAGACCGGTCAGCGGGAGGCCGGAGCCCTTCTTGTTCTGGATGGTGATAGGCACAATTGCGCCGGTTGCAGTACCAGGAATAACCATGTCGGAGAACTTGGTAACGGACAGACCCGTCAAGACGCCGTTCGTATCGTAGTCCGGTTTCACCACAATCTGGAAGGGAGCGATGCTGTTATAGCCTGAAGGAGTACCCGTCTCGGAGATCTCGTACGTGCCTTCAACAAGACCGGGGATAAAGACCTTGCCCGTATCTTTGTTGGTCTCGAATTTTCCTGCAGCCTTCTCGTCTTCGGTAAAGCCGCCATCTTTTGTCAGCCACTTACCCTTCTTAAGCTCGTTTTCTCCCTCTTTGGTCATTTTAACTTGGAAGGTGGCCTTAAGATTCTCTCCCTGAAGTGCAGTCCCAGAATCCTTGTCAACCTTGGTCACATCCAGGCCGAAGACATGGTCGGTAACTCGTTTCGACGTGGAGGTACCAGTGCCGTTAGACATGGGATCGTTGGAGTAGACAAGCTTGACCTCGTTGGTGTTACCGGCAGCCGTGTATTCGGCTTCGCGGGTGAGTGTAGCCTGATAAGTCACAACGACATTTTTAATGTCACCGGCTGCAATGCTTACGCCGGTGGTATCTTCGATGTCCTTAAGGTCAGCAAAACGGACCTTGAGCAGTTCTGTCTTGGAATCCTGGTCCTTAATCGCAGTTGCCGTGTAACCCTTGCCAGCATTGTTCTTGACCTCAGCGTGAGTGCCGTCATTTTTTACGATATAAACCTTAAGATTCAACGGGTTGCCATTGGCATCCTTCACAACATCCAGACCTTTGCTCAGCGTATCCTGGAATTCGTACTGATATTTATCATACGAAGTAATATTGTCCGCAACGGTACCAGTCAGCTTGTAGTCGATTACCTGCCCAATCCAGGCATCGCCCACGTTCTTCCAGTCATCCGTTGTAGCGTTATCGGCCGTCTTGTGCTTAGTGTCATCGAGAATCTGCTTATCGACCTTGGGGATGCTGGTCTTCTCGGTAACGGTCACGGGGTCGCCGCCAACGATTGCAAAGATCGGGGAGGTGCCCGTGTTCTGCTTGGTCGTATCCGTAAGGCCGTCAGATACGAACAGGTAATAACCGTCGCCATAAGTGCCCGGGCGCGTCCACGGGGTGTCTGCCGTAAGGGTTCCCGCAGCGGCCTCCGCCGCAACACCTTGCTTCATGCCTGAAACCGCAGCTGCAATTTCATAAAGCACATCGCCGGGGGCAACACGCGTACCGTCACTGCTAGTTGCAGTGCTGGAATTACCGTTCACATTTTCAGAAAGCCATTCGGCAACAACTTGAGCAGTGGCGCTATTGTCGAGCTTCTTGGCAGAATTGCTCGCTTCAATCTTTTTGTACTCTTCAGAACCCCGAATGGCGGAAATCACCTTGAGACCGATAGCATCATTTGCCCATTCGATATCGGAAGCAACCTTGCCATTGTCTTTCTCGTCAACGACTTTTGCCTTGAAGATCTGATAGGCCTTGAACGTATTGCCTTGGTTATCCTCGGCAAACTTTTTGATGGTAATGCTGTTGACCGGAGCCGTCACCGGATCAGCCGCAAACGCCATGGTCACCGGGGCCATCACGCCGCCGAAGCTCAACGCTGCCGTGAGGCCGGCGGTTACTGCCAGGCGGGCGATGTTCTTGCTCATACTCATCTTCTTTTCCTCTGCTTTCTGCTTGAAGTCCATTTGATCTAAAACCATCTGTCTGTGTCTAAGCATCTGCTTGGTTATGTCTCGCCCCGCTCTCTGTGGGGCCATTGGCTACTCTGCATGGTTGCCACCTCCCCGCTTGATCAGGAGCGCGACCACGAGGAGTGCGGCTCCGGCGACCGCTGCGGCGGCCGCGGCGTACATTGCCATATCGCCTGTCGAGGGCATAAAGCCTCCGGTGATAGTGCTAGGGGGCGTGCCGGTGGGCGTGTTGATGAGCGACGCCTCCAGGCTGCCCGTCGACCCATCCGCGCTGTCGGCGCGCAGGGGCGACTCGGCCGTGATGGTGAGCTTCGGCTTGGCGGCGGCCACCTGGTCGACGTCCAGACCCTCGGCCTTGACCGTCACGGAGCGCGTGCCATCAAAGGCGGTGTAGCCCTTGGGCGCCTTGAGCTCGCGGACCTCCAGCTTGCCCGAGTCCATGCCCGAGACGGTCACGCGGCCGTCCTCGCCCGTGGTGACGGCGGCCTTGCCCTCCGCGTCCCACGTGCCATCGGCCGCGAGCGTGCGACCGCGATCGTCGGTGATGCTCAGGACCGCCCCGGGCAGCGGCTTGTCGCCGTCGCTGCCGCGCTTGGTGAGCGCGAGATCCCAGGTGTAGGCCGTCGCGTCATCGCTCGGCGTGTGAGTGAAGCCGGCGTCGCCGGACTGGTCGGCAAAGGGAGAGCGCGGGTAGCGCAGGTAGACCTCGTTGGGGTTGCCCTTCGCGATGCCG
>CABRZN010000025.1 GCA_902475445.1 uncultured Collinsella sp. | reverse complement strand
TAAACGCCCCTAAACGGCAATCTGACGTTCAATTTCAAGGGCGCGACCAGAAGGTCAGCGCCCTTTCATTTCACGTCACCTTGGCGCAAATGCGGCTCGCTCGCTGGCATTAGCGCTGCATCGGCGTTAACGTTGCTGTACTAGATAAGCTTTGTTGATTCCAGCTTTTCGATGATCCAGTCGTTGGCTTTGATGACCGGGCGGCGAAAGACGACGCCCAGGGCCAGCGACGGGATCAGATAGCTCGCCAGAATGCCTAGCTCAATCCAGTACTCCATATGGTAGGCACCGGCCATGGCGGCATGCATGGCGTTGATGCCATGAGTAAACGGCAGGAACGGATATATCGCCTGGAACACGGGGCCGGTCATCTCGATGGGGAACGTGCCGCCCGAACCGCCAACCTGCATGACCAGCAGCACAACGGCCAAAGCCTTGCCGATATCGCCAAACGAAACCGTAAGCGTGTAGACGATATTGGAGAACACGAGACTCGCGACCCAGCCCGCCAGTACAAACTGCAGCGGGTTGTCGCACTGGATGCCAAAGAACAGGATGTCGCCCGCGCATACGAGCGTCGCCTGCAGCAGGGCCAAACCGCCAAAGAACAGGTAGCGACCCAGGTAGATCTCGTGCAAGCGCACGGGGATGAGCTCGTTGATAAGCTCATCGTCGACCGAAACCTTCATCATGGCTGCCAGCACGATCGAGCCCACCCACAGCGACAGGATCGTATAGAACGGCGCCATGGCCGAACCGTAGTTGCGGATCGGATAGACCGGCTTGCGGTCGAGCGCGGCGGGGCCGGAAAGCGATGCGGCAAGGCCTTCGGGGTCGTTGCCAATCATCGTCTTGATCGTGGCAAGGTCGTCCGACATCAGGGCGCCATCGAGCTCGTCCTTAAAGGCGCTGATCTTGTCCGACGCCTCGCCCAGCTGATCAGAAGCCTTGTTGACCAGCTTTGCAGCCTTGGAGAGGCCCTTTGCCAGCGAACCGGATGCGTCGGTCAGGCCGGCAACAGCATTATCCAGATCGTTCGAAATACCGTTCAGCGAATCCAAAACGCCCGAGATGGTCTTCTTGAGTTCCTTTGCCTTGGCCGAGAACGTGGAGTCGTAATCGATCTTGGCACCCGAGACGCCCGCCTTGGCGTCGGCGATCGCCTGGTCGGTTTCGGCGCGGACATCGTTAACCTTTGCCATGCTGTCCGAGAGCGACGTCGCGATGCTCGTCAGCTCCTTGGCATTGTTGCGGTACTCCTCCGCAGTTCTGCCAAGAGACGTAGCAACGGTCTCGAGACCTTCCTTGAGCTTGTCGTTACTCACCTGGCCGGCAAGGCTGCGGAGCTTATCTGCCGCAGCGTCAATCTCATCGGCACGCGCATTGAGCGACGCGGCGCCATCGTTGAGTTGCGATACTGTCAGATCGACATGCTGGTTCGCGGCGTCAAAGGCCTTTGCGAGCTCGGTGGACACGTTGTCGAACGACCCGGCACTTCCATCAATCGCCGCATCGACGGCATCGCTGGCTGCCTTGAGCGCCTGCTCGGAATCAGCAATACCGCTCTCGGCATGCTCCATCAGCTGCTTCACCGACTGGTCGGTGGTCCCGGTTTGCTTGAGCAGGCCGCCCGCCGACGTCAGCGAATCGGAGGTCGAACTCAAAATGCCCGCAAGCGAAGTCGCGCTGGCCTTGATGTCCTGCAGGTCCTGAACCGAGTCGCCGAGCGTCGAGGACAGGTTGGCGATAAAGTTGCTCACTTGGTCGGTGCTCATGTAATCGAGCAGGCTGGACACCGTCTTAAGACCGATGGACGTGATGGTCTTGGTAAAGGTCTCGTTAACCTGGCTCTGAACAGCACTCGAGCCCTTTTCGGTCACGATCTGGGCGATGGCGTTGGCCTTCTGGTTCTCATAGAACTCGATATCGGCGTGTTTCACGTCGGTCGAGAAGAGCGTCATCATGTCGGAGCTAAAGCTCTTGGGGATTACGACGGCCGCATAGTAAGCGCCCGACTTAACACCGTCGATAGCCTTATCGCGATCGTTGAGCACAACCCAGTCAAAGTTCTCGTTACCACGCAGAGCGGCGGTAACGTTTTCGCCCACGTTGATCTCGACGGGAATCAGGTCGCTCTCGTAACCTTCGTCGGTATTGACCACGGCAATCTTAAGGTTTCCGGTATTGCCGTACGGGTCCCAGCTGCCGGCGATGTTAAACCATGCGTAGAGGCACGGCACGATGATCAGACCCATCACGACAATCAAGCCGATTACGGAGCGAGACACGTTTTGGACATCACGCTTAAACAGATGCAGGATGTTCTTCATTTATGCCTCACCTCCTTTTGAGTGCTTGCCAAGCGGGGCGCCATCCTCATTCATCACAAACGTGTCGTCCCCGTTCGCGGGCACATGATGCATATTGTCGTGGATGGGCTGGTCGGCAGCCTGAACCTTGGATTTAGAGCCTCGCTCGCTGGCATTCAGGCCAAACATGCGACGGGCAGCCGGAATGGCAGCCGTGTGCTCGCGCATCTCGCGGCGCAGGTCCTCGTCCGAAAGCGCCGAGATGCGCATCTGGGTGTTGAGGCTTGCGCGGATGTACTCGATATTGATTAGCCAGCCGCAAATGACAATGACCGAGATAATCCAAATGACCAGCAAGATAATCTTGCCGTTATTGTCGACATCGAGAACCGTCGAGAGCACAAAGATCAGCACTTGCACGCCCACCACGGCAGCAAAGCCGCCCTTGATGTAGTACGGGTAACGATGCTCAAAAGCCACCGCATGGTCGAGCAGCTCACGACGGTACGAATCGGAATCGAGCATGACGCGCATTGCTGTACGCAGCGAATAGCGCTGGCGCGGCAGGTCATTGGACTCGCAGATCATAAGGCCTGTCGTGGAAAGCTGCTTGTCAAAGAGCAGGTTGAGGTTGAGCAGCAACGGACGCAACTGCAAGCCAATAAAGAGTGCGATGGCAAGGAACACGCCCAAGATGCACAGGTTAAACAGGTAGTTGAACGAGTACATGCCGCCGACGGTCTCGCGCAGCAGATTGATGCCGTAGGTAAAGGGCAGCAGCGGATGCAGCCATTGGAAGAAGCCGGGCATCATCTCGATGGGGTACATGCCCGACGAACCGGGAATCTGCACGATAACCAGGATGACGCCAATCGCCTTGCCGATATGCTTAAACGTAGTAGATAGCGCGTAGATGATATTGACGTACGTGAACGAGATAGCGATGCCGCCCAGCACGAACAGCAGCGGGTTGATGCACTGCACGCCAATCACCAGATCGCCCACCGTCACGATGATGTCTTGGAGCGCGCCCAAGATCACCAGGAGCATCCAACGGCCGAAGTAGCCCTGGCGCGCCGTAAAGCTGCCAATGCCCTCGCGATCGACCTCGAGCTTGTAGATGGCGATGAGTACGTAACCGCCCACCCAAAGCGCCAGATTAGTGTAAAAGGGAGCGATGCCCGAACCAAAGCTCTTGACCGGATAGATCGACTTGGACGTCAACTCAACCGGAGATGCCATGAAATCTGCCACGTCATTGACATCGACGCCCATCAGATCAGACAGCTCGCCCATGGACTCGGAGGTCTGCAGCGCCGCGATGTCGTTGGCAGCGGTCGCAAGTTTGTCCTGAACCTTGGCAAGTGAGGCATCGGTCTGGGACAGCGTGGTCTTGGCCTGCTTGAGCGTGGCATCGAGCTGCGATAGCGTACCACGCGCATTGGCGATTGTAGGCGTGAGGCCCGACACGATACCGGTTAGGTCGCCCGATACAACCGAGAAAGAGTCGAGCGCGCTGGAAGCCTTCGGCAGCGCATTTTGACCAAGATCCGTCTGAGCCTGGCTAATGTTGGTCGTGCCGGTCTGAATTGCAGTATTGATAGCGTCGCTGGCGCTCGAAACGGCCGAAGCGTCATTCGCAATCGCACTCGACTGCGCCGAGAGATTGTCCTTGACGGCCTGGAGGCTTTCGTTTTGTCCTCGAAGCGTATCGATCGTCGACGCGATGAGCGCGTTGATTTCCTCCGAACCCGTCGGCACGCTGTCCGCCAACTTCTGCAGGCGGTCGATCAGCGCGTTGTTGTGGTCAATTGTCGTTTGAAGCGATTCGAGCGAGTTGTCGATGCGAGTGGTCGTAGACGTCAAGGCGCCCGTCATCTTTCCGACCGCAGCGTTCGCCGAAGCCGACGTCTTGGACAGTGCAACACTTCCCTCCGAAAGCGCCTTTGAGAGCGAGGTGATCGATTTGCCCGCGGTGGTGCGTGCTTCGCCCAACAGGTCGTTGCCTTGGGAGATCGCTTGAGTCAGCGAAGGCGTCTGACCCTGCAAACCGGCCAGCGCGCCATCCGCCGAGGCGATAGCGCCGCTCGTTTTGTCGATAGCGGTGTTCATGTCGTTGATCGAATCTCGAACCTCGCTCAAGGTACCGGATGCCTCGGACACCGAACTCGTCAGCGAATCCTGAACCTGGGCGGTCTTATCCTTAAAATCGATGCCGGCATCCTTGGCGATGCCCGCTACGGTCTCGCCCACCGTGGAGACAAACTCCGAATTGATCTGCTCCTCGATAGTATTGGCGCCGGTATCGGTTACCTTGGGCGCGATGGCGCTCTTCTTCTCGTTAACGTAATACGTAAGCTTGGGCTGGCGGTAATTGCCATCGAGCATCGAGACAAGATTGTCGGAGAAGTTCTTGGGGATCACGATGGCTGCGTAGTACTCCCCGCTCTCGACGCCCTCTTTGGCATCGGCCGCCGAGTCGACGAAGGTCCAGCCCAGCTGATCGTTTTCCTTGAGCTGATCGACGACCTGGTCGCCCGCGTTGAGCTCGCCCACCAGGTCGTTCTGAGTGCCCTGGTCGTTGTTGGCGATAGCAATCTTGATGCCCTGGGTGTTTCCATACGGATCCCAGTTTGCCACGATGTTGTACCAGGCATACAGCGAGGGAATAACACACACGCCAAGGGTAACCACCAAGGCGACGGGGTTCACGAGCAATCGCTTGATGTCACGCTTAAAGATCGCAAAGGAGACCTTTGCGTTGGATAGTTTGCTGCCGAGACTCACGCTTGGACCATCCATCCTGTCGTTGAATCGAATCGTACTATCGACAACCATTGTAGTAGGCGCTTTAACGTCTCAAAGCACAATGGTGTTGAGTTTTGCGGGTAGCAATATACTACGAAGATGAGTTAACGTACAGTTGTACAGTATCCTAAATTTCAGCAGGTCACAAAACCACAACCCGCACAAATAAATGATCCCTTGGGGACGGAGGGATCATTCAAAAGGAAACGAGAGTGGAAAATCTCCCACTTCAAGCCCCCATTCGAGCCAAAAGTGGGAGATTATCCACTCTCGTTCTAATCTAGCTACGGTGCCGTATCCCCGAACTACATCAAGTTGCAAACAGCCGCGGCGAAAGCTACGGGGTCCTCGGGGAGGATGCCCTCGACCAGCAGAGCCTGGTCATAGAGCAGACCAGAGTACTGCTTGATCTTGTCGGCGTCGCCTGCCTTCTGGGCAGCGACAAGCTTGTCGAAGACCGGGTGCTTGGCGTTGAGCTCGAGCACGCGCTGGCTCTTGGGCATGCCGTCGGGCGCGCCCTCGGGTCCCTTCTGGAGCACCTTCTCCATCTCGAGCGAAAGCGGGCCCTCGGTGGTGATGCAAGCGGGAGCATCGGTCAGGCGCGCGGAGACGGCAACTTTCTCGACCTTGTCACCGAGTGCCTCCTTCATGGCGCTAAAGAGGTCCTCGTTCTCCTTGGTGGCGTCCTCGGCCTCCTTCTTCTCATCCTCGGTCGCCAGGTCAAGATCACCGGTCGCGACGTTCTTGAGCTCCAGATGACGATCCTCGACCTCGGGCTCGGCACCGTCGGCCACAGCCTTCTCGGCAGCCTCGCGGGCAGCATCGTCCTCGTAGATCTTGGGCATATCGGCGGCAACGTACTCACGCATAGCCTGGAACGTGAACTCATCCACATCCTGCGTCAGCAGCAGCACGTCATAGCCGCGGTCGAGCACGCCCTTTACCACGGGCATCTTGGCCAAGCGCTCACGCGAGTCACCGGCGGCGTAGTAGATGGCCTTCTGGTCCTCGGGCATGCCCTTGGCATACTCGGCCAGGGTAATCATCTTCTGTTCCTTGGCAGACCAGAACAGCAACAGGTCGGCGAGCTCATCGGCCTTCATGCCATAGCTCGAGTAGATGCCGTACTTAAGACCGCGGCCAAAGTTCTCAAAGAACTTCTCGTAGGCCTCGCGGTCGTTGTCACGCATATCCTCAAGGTCGGCGGTGATCTTCTTTTCCACGCGCTTGGCGATGGCCTTGAGCTGACGGTTCTGCTGCAGCGTCTCGCGCGAGATGTTGAGCGACACGTCGGCGGAATCCACGACGCCACGGACAAAGTTGTAGTAGTCGGGCAGCAGGTCGTCGCACTTCTCCATAATCAGCACGTTGGAGCTGTAGAGCGCCAGGCCCTTCTCGTAGTCCTTGCTGTACAGATCGAACGGGGCGCGGCCCGGCACAAACAGCAGGGCGTCGTACTCGAGCGTGCCCTCAGCATGGAAGCTGATGGTGCGTGCAGGATCGTCAAAGTCGTGGAACGTTGACTTGTAGAACTCGTCGTAGTCCTTCTGCTCGACATCGGAGCTGCGCTTTTTCCAGATCGGCGTCATTGAGTTGACGGTCTCGAGCTCCTGGTAGTCCTCGTACTCGGGCGTGTAGTCATCGCCAGCATCCTCGGGCTTGGGCTTCTGGCGGCTCTTGGACACCATCATCTGAATCGGGTAGCGCACATAGTTGCTGTACTGCTGAATCAGGCTCTTGAGGCCCCACTCGGTCAGGAAGCGATCGTAGGTCTCGGCCTCGCCGTCGGCGTCGAGCTTCTCGTTCTCGCGCAGCGTCAGGATGACATCGGTACCGTGCTCAGCACGCTCGCCATCCTCGATGGTGTAGCCCTCAAGACCGTCGGACTCCCAAACGTGGGCGATATCCTCGCCATAAGCGCGGCTGACGACCTTCACGTGGCTGGCGACCATAAAGGCGGAGTAGAAACCCACGCCAAACTGACCGATGATGTCGACATCGGAACCCTGCTGCTCGGCGTTCTCAGTCTTAAACTCCTCGGAGCCGGAATGGGCGATGGTGCCCAGATTGCGCTCGAGCTCCTCGGCGGTCATGCCGATACCGTTATCCGAAATGGTGATGGTACGGGCATCTTTATCAAAGGAAACACGAATAGCCAGGTCGCCCTGGTCGAGCTTGACGCTCGGGTCCTGCAGGCTCTTAAAGTTGAGCTTGTCGACGGCATCGCTCGCGTTGGAGATAAGCTCGCGCAGGAAGATTTCCTTATTGGTGTAGATGGAGTTGATCATGAGGTCGAGCAGTTTTTTGCTCTCGGTCTTAAATTGACGCATATGCAGTCCTTTCGCGCTACCCCCGTCCGCAAAAACGGCCCGGTTGCCCGAGCCGCATCGCAGACCTGCTATGTTCAGACTTAGATTTTATAACCCATTAGCGCGCATATATACATACGGAATCGAAAAACTGTATGTCCAAACGCTCTGATGCGCCAATTGCCAAGGAGTGTCCCCGACTGCCGGCAGGAAAGGAACGTCCCTATCTGCCATCTACGCGCTTGGCCATCCAAGCATGGGGCTGGCCCTCGTCTTCGTAGTCCACCGGGGCAATCTGCGTGTAACCCGCCTTGGCATAGAGCGGCAGCACGTATTCCTGCGCATGCAGCTTAATGAGCTTGGCGCCGGCATCACGCGCGCACGTATCACTGGCCTCGACAATCTTGCTCGCCAAACCGCGACGGCGCATGCTCGGCAGCACGGCCACGCGCCCCATAATGTAGGTCTCCCCCGCCGCGACGCCTTCGTCCAAGTCGCACGCCGGCGACACCGGAGCCTCTGCGTCAGCTGCGCGCTCGAGTTCTTCGGGAAACACGCGCGAGCAACCGGCAAGCTCACCGTCTACATAGAGCGTCACATGAATGCAGTTCGGATCCTCGTCGATAGCGTCAAACTCATTCTCGTAGCCCTGCTCGTCCATAAAAACGACGCGGCGCACCAACGCCGCGTCATCAAAGCATCCCGTCTTAAGTTGGATATCCATGGCTGCCCTTTCATTCAATGCGAACGTTAGGGACAGATTTTAGCGAAAGTGAGCTCCGCGCACGCTAAACTTCGCGCGAGCCTTCGCCAGGCAGTCGTAATGACCCACGTTATGGGCATCGCTCGCGATGAAGCTGTACAGGTTCTGATCGAACAGGCGCTGTGCCGGCTTTTTCTCGCGACCAAAGCGACCGCCGGCAATAAAGTCCGCCGAAGCCTGCAGCTTGCAGCCCATATCGACCAGGCGCTCCGCCACGCTTACATCCTTTTGAACCGCACGATAGCGCTCAGGATGAGCGATGATCACCTGGTAGCCACGGCACTGCAAATCGTAAATCGTGTTCTCGTACTCTCTAAACGCATACGCATCGGCATGCGTCGAAAGCTCGAGCAAAAACTCGTTGGTCCCATCGAAATGCAAGTGCTCCGCGGCATCGATACCAAGCTCAACGAGCTTTCGATGGTTGACCTCGAAGCCCATCTGGAGCGGAAAACCGTCAGCGTTATCACGCAGCAGCTCAAAGGCATCCCACATCTTGTCGTAATCAAAATAGGGATCACGGCAGTGAGGAGTGCAAACGATTCTGGTTACACCGGCCCGCTTGGCAGCCTCGAGCATCGCCAAGCTCTCATCGAGATCGGCGGCGCCGTCGTCTACACCCGGCAAGATATGGCAATGAATGTCACGCATAGGTCAGCCTTAATCAACTAAACGTTTGCTCGGTTGGTGAAGATGCCCTTTTTGGAAGTCCCCTGATCGTCGGAGCCCTTCTTCACCTTCTTACCGTCCTTGGTGTAGTAGGAGTAGTAGTACTCGCTGGTCTCGGTCTCGCAGTAGTTCATAACGGTACCGATGAGCTTGACCTTCTCGGACTTCTTAAGCTGACCGATGGCGTTGAGCGCCTCCTCGCGCTTGGTGAAATCCTCACGCACGACAAAAAGCGCACCGTCGGTCAGACTTGCGATCTCGGCAGCATCGATGAAGGTGCCGACCGGGGGAGCATCAAAGATAACGTACTGGAACTTGGCGGACAGTGCCTTTACCAGCTTGGCAAAGCGGTGAGAGACGATGATGTCGGCAGGATTGGGAATATGCGGCTCGGCATCGAGGAAGTAGAAGTTCTTCTGCCCCGTCTCGACAATCGCCTGGTCAATAGAAACCTGCTCGGAAAGGACTGCATAGAGTCCGCCGCGGGAGCGGACGCCGAGCATATCGGCAAGGGACCTGCGACGCATATCAGCCTCGACCAGCAGGACGCTCTTGCCGCTGGTGGCGATAGCCTGGGCAAGGTTGATGGAAACCGTAGACTTGCCCTCGTTGGGAATCGAGGACGTAACGGTGATGGTGCGAATGGGGTCGTCCACGCTCGCAAAGCGGATGTTGGCCAGAAGGGTCTTGGCGGCATTCTGTACAACGAGCTTATCGGTGTTCTTTGCCTTAGCCATGCCTATTTACCACCTTTCATAGCCGGAATTCGGCCAACAACGGGAATGCCCAGGAGCTCTTCTGCCTCTTCGGCACCGCGGATGCGGGTGTTGAGCATGTCTGCCAAAACGACATAGGCAACTGCGATAAAGATGCCCGCGAGGAACGCGACAGCAACGTACAGCATACGCTTGGGACCGCTGGGGGCTTCGGGGGTCTTAGCCTCGTCGATAACGTTGATGCTCTGGGCAGCGCCGACGTTCTGAGCGACCGTACTCACCGAGCTGGCCATGGCCTTTGCGACCTTAGCCGTCTCCTTGGCATCGGTGCCGGTAACCGAAAGCGTAATGACACGCGTGGTGGTCTCGGAGGAAACAGACACCTTGTAGTCATCCAGATCGGTGAGGCCCAGTTCATTGGCTGCGCCGCTCTTAACGCTATCGCTATCCAGCAGCGTGGCGATATCGTTGGAAAGCATCTGGCTCGCCGAGAGATCGTTGTAGCTCATCTGACCGCTATCGTCGGTCTTGGCGAGAATGTACATGCTCGTCGTCGCGGTATAGGTGTTGTCCATCGCAACGAAGGACACGATGCCCATGGCGATCGCGCAGACCACCGGAAGGGTGATGACCAGCTGAAGGTGCTTCTTCAGCAGCTGGAACAGTTCGAGAAGGGTCATGCAGCTTGCCTTTCATTTCCCCAGTTCGGATTGACAAAACTGTCCGTATGTTATCGCATCTTTTTACCGAGACCAAACTCTATACATAAGAAACAGGCTCTCCTGTAAAAATGTCGGAAGCAATCGTAAAATTGCACAACAACGCCGCACCCGAAAGTCAAATGCGGCGTCTGCATCAATATCTATGTTGTATCGCTATGCGAATGGCTCGTCCTGCCGTATGGGAAACGTCACCGTAATGGTGGTTCCCACGCCCAACTCGCTCGACAAATCGAGCGTGGCGTGATGATACAGGGCCGCATGCTTGACAATTGCAAGCCCCAGACCGGTTCCGCCGCGCGCCTTGGACCTACTCTTGTCCACGCGATAGAACCGCTCAAATACCTTGCCCTGTTCTTCAGGCGCGATACCGATTCCCGTGTCGGCGACCGCAAGGAACGGATGGCCTTCGTCGTTGGTGCCGCACTGCAGCGTAACCGCACCGCCGGGTCGATTGTAGCGGATGGCGTTGCTCGCCAGATTATAGATGAGCTCGTCAATCAAGCGCGACACGCCTTCGATGACCACAGGCTTGGTCTCATGACTTATCGTCACATTCGCCTGACGGGCGACCTGTTCAAGACGCTGCTCAACCGCGTAGATGGCACGCGAGAGCTCAATAGGCTCCGTGGAACCAATGGGCACCGCCTCGCCCTCAGTTGCACGCTCGGCCTCGTCCAAGTTAGACAGCGTAAGGATGTCGTTGACAAGCGCTGCCAAGCGGCCCGCCTCACGATAGATGCGACCGCCAAAGTTGCGCAGGTCGCCCTCGCCCTCGACCATGCCGTTTGCGATGAGCTCGGCATAGCCCGAAATCGCCGTAAGCGGCGTCTTGAGCTCATGGGTGATATTCGCCGTGAACTCGCGGCGCATACGGTCGTTGTCCGCCAGCACCGCCATTTGGCGCTTGAGCTCCTGGCGCTGCGACTCAATACGCTCAAGCATGGGGACCATCTCGGCATAGGCGTGCTCATAGCTACGGCGTGGGTGGTCCAAATCCACCTCTTGCAAAGGCGCGATGATGGCACAGGACTCGCGGCGCGCCATAAAAAACGAGAGTACCGCACCCGCTGCTGCGATAAGCAGCATCGGCGCCACCATCGACAGCAAAATCGCCGCAACGCCAGGCTGGGCCTGCGCCAAGCGGACAACCTGGCCGTTATCAAGGGCGACGGCGCGATACAGCATAATCTCGTCGAGCGTAGAGCTTGCGCGCTCCGCGGAACCCGAACCACTCTCAAAGGCCTCGATGACCTCGGGGCGATCGCCATGGTTGGGCAGTGTGGAAGGCGACGCCTCGTTGTCGTAGGCAACCGATCCATCCTTGTTAATCAGCGTGATGCGCAAGTCCTCTCGATCGAGGCTACGCAAGAACGGGATGGGCTCCTGCTGCTCGTCGAGGGCGGCAGCAATGAGCTCGGTTTCTTGCGCCAGGTTGGCACTCGTGGCATCCGCCAAGGTGTTTTGCACAAAGAACGCACCCAGCACCGTAAACGCCACGATAACCGCCATGGCGCAGACAAAGATCGTCACAAAAACGCGGTGCGACAGCGTATGTTTTCCCTGGGGGGCGAAGACCACGGGTTACTCCTCCGATGCGGTGGCCGCGGTGTCGTCACCTTCGGCACCATCACCGGCAGAAGGCTCGGCCAAGCGGTAGCCCACGCCGCGCACGGTCTCGATGGCGCTGGCATGCTCGCCCAGTTTTTGGCGAAGCGTCTGCACGTGCACGTCAACGGTGCGCGAACCGCCGTCGAAGTCCCAGCCCCACACGCTCTGCAGCAACGACTCGCGGGTAAAAACCACGCCGGGCTTGCGCATGAGGTACTCGAGCAGGTCGAACTCGCGCAGGGTGAGCTTAAGCGGCTCGCCGGCAACAGTCACCTCGCGATGGCTGGGCGAGAGCACGATGTCGCCCACGCTGAGCACATCGCTCGCCTGCTTGACCATGCCGCCGCGACGCAGCAGTGCGCGGCAGCGGCTCGCAAGCTCCATGAGCGAAAACGGCTTAGTCAGGTAATCGTCGGCACCGCCATCGAGCGCCATCACCTTGTCGAGCTCGGTATCCTTGGCGGTAAGCATCATGATGGGCACCGTCGCCGTCAGACGATCGGCACGCAGGCGGCGCATAATCGCCAAGCCATCGGTATCGGGCAGCATGATGTCGAGCAGGACGGCATCGGGTGCCCGTCGCGCCACGGCAGCCTTAAACTCACCGTCGCACGAAAAACCTTCAGCCTCGATCCCCTGCTTGCGCAGTGCATAGACCGTCAAATCCCTGATGTTGTCATCGTCCTCGACGTAATAGATCATGTTGAACCCCTTTGCGGCCGGCATGACCGCATCTTAACCCTAAAGGTACCTTTACTAGATGGTATCAGCCAAAACGTCCCGTCAAATAATCCGCCGTGCGCGGATCGGTCGGATTCTTGAAGAGTTGCGCGGTGGGCGCGTGCTCCACCAACTCACCCAGCAAGAAAAACGCGACCGAGTCGGAGATACGCGCCGCCTGCTGCATATTGTGCGTAACGACCACGAGCGTACAGGCCTCCTTGAGCTCGCAGGCCAGCTGCTCCACCACGAGCGTCGACACGGGGTCGAGCGCCGAGGTCGGCTCGTCCATCAGCAGAATGTCGGGCTGCACGGCAAGTGCGCGGGCGATGCACAGGCGCTGCTGCTGTCCACCCGAAAGACCCAGGCCCGACTCTTTGAGCTTGTCCTTGACCTCGTCCCACAGGGCAGCGCGACGAAGGGAGTCCTCGACCAGCTCATCGAGCACGACGCGGTCGCGCACGCCCATACCGCGCGGCCCATAGGCGACGTTGTCGTAGATGCTCATGGGAAACGGGTTGGGGCGCTGGAACACCATGCCCACGCGCTGGCGAAGGCGGCAGATGTCGTAATCGCCCAGGATATCTTGACCATCGAGCGCAATCTTGCCCTCGATGCGGCAATCCTTGATACCGTCGTTCATGCGGTTAAAGCAGCGCAGCAACGTGGACTTTCCGCAGCCCGAAGGCCCGATGAACGAGGTAATCTGCTTGTCGCGGATCTTGATATTCACGTCCTTGAGCGCATGATGGTCGCCATAGAACAGGTCGAGGCCCTCGACATCGATGCGCGTCGGCGAGGCGGCAAGATCCTCTGCCGTGGGGCGAGTCGCATCCCCAACTTCGCGCTCGTGCGCGGCCTCGGCCTGCGCTTTCATGAGTTCTTCAAGCTCCGTGGGCTCCACAGCCGCAGCAGCCGTCATACCGCATACCTCCATATCGATATCAATTCAGCAGTATCGATAGTAGGAATCGCGGCTCATATGCACGTGAGCGCATTGTCAAGTGTTTGTAAGGGCTCCTACGCTACGTGGCGGGCAACTCGATAGTAAAAACGGTATGCTCGGGCGTCGATTCGCATGCGATGGTACCGCCGTGCGCGTATACGATCTCCTTGGCGATGGCAAGCCCCAGTCCAGCGCCGCCGCGATTGGTCGCACGCGCCGCATCCAAGCGATAGAACTTCTCAAAGATCACCTTGAGCTTTGACTCAGGGATGGGATCGCCCTGATTGATAAAGCGCACGCGCACGCCACCGTCGTCCCGGCGTCTGGCCTCGATCGTGATGGTCGAGCCCTCATAGCTATAGGCGACGGCGTTTTTCATGATGTTGTTAAACACGCGGGCCATCTTGTCGCCATCCACGAGCACCGTCAGGTCCTCGCGAATATCAACTTGGACTTCCTTATGTTGCTCGTTGAGGATGGGATAGAACTCGTCAGCCACCTGAGCCAGCAGCAACCCCAGATCAACATAGCCGCGCGTGAGCACGATATCGTGGAAGTCAAAGCGCGTGATATCGAAGAACTCTTCGATGAGCGTATCGAGCCGGTGCGCCTTGTCGAGCGCCACGCCCGTAAAGTGCGCACGTTGCTCAACCGGCAGCTCGGGAGCCTCTTGCAGCAGCGAAAGATAGCCCACCACACTGGCAAGCGGGGTGCGTAGGTCATGTGCCAAGTACGTGACCAAATCGTCCTTGCGATGCGACTCGTCACGCAGAGCTTGCTGCACCTTGCGCTCACGGTCACGCACGCGGTTAAGGGCGCCCTCGACCTCCAAGAAGTCGCCGTCGATGTTATCCCAGGTGTCGGGGTGATCGATCAGGCGATCTTGAATACGAGCGGCCAGCACACAATCGGCATGCTGCTCGCCCTGCTCGTAGCCCTGGTAGTACAGGGCGCGGCCACACAAGAACAGCACGCACGCGGCAAGCGCCAGCACAAAGCCAAGCATGTTGAATACAAAGCCGGCATCGAACAGCACCGGCCCTTCGATGCCGCCGAGCGCCATGGCGCCAATCGCCAACGTCATGGCCCACGCGGCGCCGCCAATCACCACGCAGCGGCACACGATCTCAAATCGATCGATCAGCAAAAAGCCGACAAGCAGCACCGCCAAGATTCCGACGATGTTGTCGATGCCAATCAGCAGCAGGCTCAGCAAAAAGAGCAGCACCGTTGCAAGCGCGCGGTTGTCGACGACCGACCTCACGTATTCAAAGAGCCGATCGGGCACCTCGAATGCCTGCCTATCGTCTTTTGTCATATCCACTTCCCCACCATCAAAGGCGTTATTCGATTATGTAGCCGACGCCCCAGACGTTTTTGATAAAGCGCGGCTTTTGAGCGTCATCGCCGATCTTTTCGCGCAGGTGGCGAATGTGCACCATCACCGTATTGTTGGAGCCGGGCATAAAATCCTCGTTCCACACCGCGCGGAACAGATCCTCCACGGCCACCACACTGCCGCGATGCTCGACCAGATACAGCAAGATGGAATACTCGATGGGCGTGAGGCGAACCGGTGAACCGTCCACTGTCACGGAACGAGCATCGCGGTTGATCTCCAAGCCGTCGAGCTGAATGGTCGGCGACTCGGCCGCCTGTGCACGGCTACCATAGCTGGTGTAGCGACGAAGCTGAGCGTGCACGCGCGCGATGAGCTCCAGCGGGCGGAACGGCTTAACCACGTAATCGTCCGCGCCAAGCGAAAGGCCCTCGATCTTGTCTTGCTGGGCATCGCGCGCCGTCAGCATGATCACGGGATAGGTATGGCTGGAACGGATCGTACGCAGCAACTCAAGCCCATCGATATCGGGCAGCATGACATCCAGCAGCGCCAGATCGAACTCCTGCTCCAAGATTGCCTTGGCAGCATCGGCCCCGCTATAGGCAATCTGGACATCAAAGCCCTCTTTTGTAAGGTAGATGCCAACCAAGTCGGCGATGGCCTTCTCGTCATCAACTACCAAAATGCGCTCGTTCATGCGTGCTCCTCTCGCGCTCCATTATGCCTGAGGCGACGCACGCCACACACAACAAGCGTGGGTGATTAAGTCGGCCTTAAGCACCCTTGTGCCCGTTCGGGTGCGGATGTGGGCCAAGCGCGCACGCGATGATCGCCGACGCCGGCAAACGATATACTCTAGTTTCAGAAGAGACCATCCCGTCGAAAGCGAAATCTGTGAAGTCCCTCACCTCTTTTGCAAAGCGCTCAGCTCAGCTTGCCGCCGGCTTTGTCTGCGCTATCGCCCTTGCCGCTGGCGTGCCCACCGTCGCCGGCGCCCAAGTGCTCACGACCGACAATGTTTGCGGCAAAACCGCCGATGCGCGCGGCATCACGGCCGAAAATCTGCCCGATATCGATGCGACCAATGCGCTCGTCATGGGCAAAGACGGCACCGTCTACTATGGGCGCGGCGCCGATGAGCAGGTTAAAATCGCCTCGATCACCAAGGTCATGACCGCAATCCTAACCGTCGAGAATTGCAAGATGGACGAGAAGGTCACGGTGAGCAACGCCGCAGCCACCGTGGGTAATTCGACCGCCGGCTTGCTCGAAGGTGACGAGCTTACCGTGGAGCAGGCACTGCGCGGCCTGATGATTCCCTCGGGCAACGACGCCGCCGTCGTGCTCGCCGAATATGTGGGCAAGAAGATCGACCCTAAGACCAAAGACGCCGAGGCAACCTTTGTGAAGGCCATGAACGAGCGCGCTAAGAAGCTCGGCTGCACCGGTACGCTTTTTGAAAACCCGCATGGTCTGGACTTTGATGAGTGGGCTGGCGATATGCACTCAACCGCACACGACGTAGCGCTGATGATGCAGGAGGCCATGAAAAACGACACGATCCGCGAGGTCGTAGCGAGCGAGGATTCCTGGATCGAGGTCACGGGCGCCGACGGCACCGACCATTCGCATTCCATGGACACGCATAACTATTTGCTGGGCCAAGATGGCAACATTGGCGGCAAGACCGGCACCACCGACGACGCGGGCTACTGCTTCACGAGCGCCTACAACCGCGACGGCGACGAGATCTACACAGTCGTTTTGAACTCCACCACCACCGACCAGCGCTTTACCGATACCGCCACCCTTGCCAACTGGTACTACGGCCACAAGGTGACGGTCGCAATCGCCAACACACAGGAAAAGACCGCCAACGGCAACCCGCTTATGGCGCGCATTGGCCAAACCGACTGGACGGATAAGACGATCGACGCCACACTCGCCGATCCCACGGCGCAAGCGACCGTGTTTTCCCTTGCCGGCGAGGTGACCGAAAAGGTTAGCTACGACGATCTTTCGGGCACGGTGCATGTGGGCGACAAGGTGGGCAGCGTCACGCTCAAGCAGGACGGCACCAAGATCGCCGTCATGGACCTAGTTGCCGACGAGGAAGGCGCAGGGCCGAATCCCATTGAATGGCTCCTTGTGAAGCTTGATCGCTTGGGCCGTCGCATCGACAACCGCCCACTCACGGCAGAAAGCGAGACCGTCGCCAAGGCGCCCGAGGTGTAGGGTGCAAGAATAATAAGTCCACTGAAAGGAGGCGTCCGAAAGGATGCCTCCTTTTTTGAGGTTCGAATCCCCAGCCGCCATTCTTGATAATAAAAAGGGCCCCAAATGGGACCCTTCTTTCAATTCATACTGGCGGAGAGCTGGGGATGTCCGGGCATGCTGCGCATGCCCTCCGGCTTCAAAGCCTGGCGGCTTTTCGCCCACGGGCTACAAACGCTTTCGCGTTTGCTTAACGCCCGTGCCCTCTCGGGTTCGAATCCCCAGCCGCCATTCTTGATAATAAAAAGGGCCCCAAATGGGACCC
>CABRZN010000024.1 GCA_902475445.1 uncultured Collinsella sp. | reverse complement strand
CCGAAAACGGCTTGGTCAGGTAGTCGTCGGCACCGGCATCGAGCGCGCGGATCTTGTCCGCATCCTCGCTGCGCGCCGAGACCACAATAATCGGCATGCCCGACCATGCGCGCACCGACTCCACCACCTTGACGCCGTCCATATCGGGCAGGCCCAGATCGAGCAGCACAATGCTCGGTGCCTGCGACGAGGCGGCGGCGATGGCGGCATGGGCGGTCTCCACGGCCATATGGCGCAAGCCGTGCGCCTCGAGCGCGGCAACGATAAGGTTGCGAACGGCGGGGTCGTCCTCAACGACCAAGATGAGCGGTTTTACGGCAGAGTTCGGCACAGCGCTACTCCTTATCAAACGAAACGTCGGCGGCGGGAAGCTCAATCGTAAAGACCGAGCCGTGCGGGTCCGCCGCGGCAACCTCTATGCTACCGCCATGCGCCAACGCAATGGAACGGCAGAGCGAAAGACCCAGGCCCACGCTGCGATGGCTGTCGGCCAGGCCATGGTTGGCGGTATAGAACGACTCAAAGATGCGTTCACGGTCCTCGGGCGCGATGCCCGGGCCGTCATCGGCCACCGAGCACGCCACACGTCCATCGTCGACGCTAATCGAAATCATGATATGCGAGCCTGCGGGCGTATAGGTGATGGCGTTGTTCACCAGATTGACCACCAGCTGCACCATCAGGCGCGCATCGACGTTGACGAGCGCCGGCTCATCGCACGCCACCACCTTAAGGTCGTGCTCGCGCACGGCAGGGTTCACGTGGCGCAGCGCCTCCTCGACGATATCGTCCATGAGCTCGAGCGTGGTCGACAGGCGCATACCGCCGCCCTCGAGCTTGGTGATGGCGAGCAGGTTCTCGACGGTGGCGTTGAGCCATTGCGCATCCGAGCGAATGGATAGAAGCATGCCGCGGCGCGTCTGGCTATCGAGCACGGCGGTGCCGGTCGAGCCCTGGTCGAGCAGCACATCGGCATTGCCCGAAATACTGGTGAGCGGCGTGCGCAGGTCGTGCGAGATGGAGCGCAGCAGGTTGGCGCGCAGCTGCTCGTTTTTGGCGAGCACCGCCGCCTCCTCGCGGGCCTCCATGGCGCGGGCGCGATCGAGTGCCAGCTCGCCTTCGCTCACGATGGCATCGGCAAGTGTCCGCTCCTCGTGCGTCAGCACGTCGGGCTCGGCAACGATAGCCAGCACGCCCACCACCGAGGCGGGGTCGCCCGAGCGTACGAAGCCGTCACCTGTGCGGACCGTCAGGTAGATGCCATAAAACGCCGAGCCGCCAAACGTGGCGTCGAGCGGCGTACCCACATAGGCGGACGCCGAGAGCCGCGGCGGCATCTGCGGCGCCAGCTCGTGCACCGGCGCGGCATCGCCCACGGCCGTGTACGTCGCACGCGGCAGCAGGTCATCATCGTCGGCGTCGGCGCTGTACCATACGACCGGACAGCCCGAAAGACGCGCCAGCTGCGTTGCCATGGCATGCACAATCTGCTGCTGATCGGCACACCGCTGCAGCATGCGGTTGGTCTCGAGCACCATATGCGTGCGGCGGTCGCTAGCGGCAGCCTGTGCCAAGGCGCGGCGCAGGGCCAACGCAATCGAGCTCGACACAAGCGAGACCACGAACATGATGAAGAACATGCCGGGATAGACGCGGTCGATAAGCGACAGCGAGTAGCGCGGGTCGACAAACAAGAAGTTGTAGAGCGCCACGGCGGCAGCCGAGCTCAGCAAGCAATACAGGCGACTCCAGGTAAAGAATGCGCACAGCTGAACGGCGAACACATAGACGATCATGATGCTCGGCGCGAGACCCGGATGGTCGAGCAGCGCGCCCACAATCGTCGCTGCGACCAGCAGCCCCGCCGATACGCAGGCGTCATACAGAGGAGTGCGGCGCGTCAGCGTTGTGCGCCGCCACCAAAAGCTATCGGCAATATCGCCGTCCGTACGGACGTCCATCAGCGACCCGCCCCTCTCTCAAAAACAAAAACCACCACAAAGGGGACAGGCACCTTTGTGGTGGTTTTCCCTTGTGGTGGTTCTAAGTGTAAAGCCTTCTACGACCGGCAGTCGCTAGACAAACAGCGCGTGCGCGAGCAGGGCACACACGCACACCGCTCCAAATACCAGTGCCACGATTGAAATTACGCGATCGGCCATGTCCATGTTGGCACGGTTCGTCAAAAACCGATCTTCGGCGGCGTCGGCGCGCGCCTCACGCACCATTTCGACCACCGCCTCACGGCCATCGAGCGCCTTTGTATCCATGTTTATCTCCCCGGCCTCATGCTTATCCATCAAAAACCAACTCCGTGTAGCCGCCGACGTCTACGGGCGCTCGTTGGGGGCCAGGCGATGCATCTTGTTCACGGCCTTGAACTTGGTGAACAGCGGCACGTACTCAAAGCTCACGTTGGAGTTCTCCAGACCATACCAACGCGCAGGCGTGCCGGCGGCGCGGCGGATGATGTACTTGAGCGTGATGGCCGTACGCTCGCTCGGCTCCACGTCGCTCTCGGGCGCCAGAAGCTTACGAATCAGGATGAACTTGAACGTGCCGATGTTACCCGGATCCTTGTAGACCGAGTAGTCATGCGTCTGCGGCGGCAGCTCGCCGGTGGCAGCCAGGTCCTGAACAACCTGACGCAGGTAGGCATTGACGCGCTGGTTGATCTTGTAACCCAGGTACAGATGCACGCGGAACACGTAGTCGGTGCCGAACGTCTCGACCGAATAGGCAAAGGTGTGCGGTTCGTCCATGGTCTCGACATTCACAAACCACCAGGCGCGGGCGCGCTTGGGATGCTTGTCCAAAATCGAATAGACGATATCGCGGTCGATGTAGTCGGTATGGGTGTCCTTGGTCAGGTACACGATGTTGTCGCTCATGCGCTCGTAACGGTCGTCGTCGCGCAGACGCTTGAGCTGCGGCAGGTAGCTACGCAGCGGCAGCAGCGTAAACTGGCGCTGCTCGACCGCCGTGCCGTTGTACCAGCACACCATAATGCCCATGATGAGTGCAGCCATGAGGATGGTGAAGTAGCCGCCGTGGAAGAACTTGGTGAGCGAGCTCACGAAGAAGAAGCCTTCGAGCAAAAGGAAGAAGGCCGCGAAGATCCACGGAGCAACCTTGAGCTTGCGCTCCTCGTGCAGGTAGAAGAAAAGCAGCAGCGTGGTGCACATCATAGTCAGCGTAATGGCAAGGCCGTAGGCGGCTTCCATATGCGCCGAGTTCTGGAACAGCAGCACCACGATGACGCAGCCGACAAGCATGACGTTGTTGACCATGGGGATGTAGAGCTGGCCCTTGGTCTCGGCAGGGTAGAAGACCTGCATGTGCGGCATAACACCAGCGAGAATGCGCCGGTGATGAGCGCCTGCGAGGCAATGATGGCCGCAACGGTGGAAAGGCCTACGGCAAAGGGACGCAGGCCCGGGGCGAGCATCTGGTAGAACGGGTTGAGGTCGGCAATGCCCATGAGCTCGGGGTTGGCAGCGTTGTTCATAAGCCAAGCGCCCTGGCCCATATAGGACAGCAGCAGGCAGCACTTAACGAACGGCCAGGTGGCGTAGATGTTGCCGCGGCCCACGTGGCCCATGTCGGAGTAGAGCGCCTCGGCACCGGTGGTGGCGAGGAAGCAGCTGCCCAGGATCATGATGCCCGCGTGGTTGTTGGGGCTCAGCAAAAAGACGATGCCGCGCACCGGGTTGAGGCACAGCAGCACGGTGGGATGCTGGAAGACAAAGAACAGACCCGTGCCGCCCAGGAACAGGAACCACAGCGTCATGATGGGGCCAAAGGCGTGACCGATCTTGGCCGTACCGATGCGCTGCACCAAGAAGAGCGCGATGATGATGGCGAGCGTAATGGCGACGACGCGGCCCTGATCATCACCGAGCACGGCATGGACCGCCGGGATGGTGCGCAGGCCCTCGATAGCCGTAGTCACGGTAACGGCGGGCGTGAGGATGCCATCGGCGAGCAGTGCCGCGCCGCCCAGCATGGCGGGGATGATGAGCCATTTGCCGCAGCGCTTAACCAAGCTGTACAGAGCAAAGATGCCGCCCTCGCCATGGTTGTCGGCGCGCAGCGAGATGAGCACATACTTGATGGTGGTCAGCAGCGTGACCGTCCACACGACAAGGGAGAGCGCGCCGAGCACGAACTCCTCCGTGACGCTTCCGATGCCGCCGTTGCCGGCAACGAGCGCCTTGGTTACATACATAGGGCTGGTGCCAATATCGCCGTACACCACGCCCAGCGTGACGAGCATCGCCGAGATGCTCACAGGAATCGCAGCGTGCGAGGCTGCCTCCTTAGCCTTTTGTTCCATAAGCCGGTTTCCTCCCAACTTTAATGTTCGAAGGAATTATAGGTAATCGGCCCATGGTTTAATGCACTGTTTTCCCAGCTAGATAAAGATTTATACAGTCTTTAGGCCACCGCGGCAATATGGAATGTGACAAAGGGACTGTCCCCTTGTCACATTCGTCACTTTCCGAGCCAGTTTTTGAACCACCACTCCATGGAGCGGCTCATCTCGGCCATAAAGGGACTGGTGTGTTTGCGGGTGTAGATATCCACCACGCGCTCGCCCACCTCGCGGGCATGTGGGCGAAACATCGCATCCATCTCGGCCACCTGTGCATCCATAGTCGCAGCGTCCGCGCGGCGGTAGCGTTCCTCGTGCACCAGGTTCACCACGGGGTGCGCGATCGCCGGACGCTCCTTGCGGGGCGTGCCGATGATGAGCATCGACAGCGGCATGGTATAGGGCGGCAAGTCCAGCAGCGCGGCAACTTCCTCCGCGTTCTCGACGATATCACCGATGTAGCAGCTCCCCAGCCCCAGGGCCTCAGCGGCAACCACGGCGTTTTGGGCAGCGATCACGGCATCCTGCGCCGCGATGGCAAAGTCGCCCAGACCCGGCGCACGACGGGGTGACTTTCCCGTACGCTCTACAAACTCGGGCTCAAAGCAGCCCACATGCTCAAACAGATCGATCCACTTGGCATAGTCGACCACAAATATAAGTGCCCAGGGTGCCTTGGCGATCATGAGCTGATGGTCGCACAGGTCGGCCAGGCGATCGAGCGTGGCCTGCTCGCAGATACTCACGATGGAATACATCATCATGGCGCCTGCCGACGGCGCACGGCTCGCCGCATGCAGAATCGCCGCCCGCTGCTCGTCGGTCACCGCCACGGGTCGGCCGTCGTCATCGCGCGCAAAAGCGCGCATGGAGGAACGGTGCTCCAACGTGTCCAGCACCGCATTGCCCGTGGTCTCGACCGGATAGCCGCACGTATCGACCGCCGCTCCATCGCCGCCCATGTCCGCCTTGCAAACCTGCTCGTTCATCGCCTCATCCTCGCTAATTCTTTAAGAAGCCTTTACGTTTCCGTGTAATTCCCGTCCATTATCGCGCAGGTCGCCACCACATTGCGCCAAACCGCCACACATGCGCGTTAATATGGCTGGTTGTTGTGCGCAGACACCAATTGCAGCGCATATCTTGGTAACAATCGGGTAAACCCCCGCTTTCGTAGGTTTTAGTTTGTGAGGAGTCTCAGCATGTTCGCTGCCGCCATCTCGCTCGTCGGTCTTGCGGCGACCGTCTACCTTGTCTTGCGCGAGGCCAAGGCCATTCGCGCTCAGTCGGGCACCGTTGCCAAAAGCGCTCTTGGGTGGAGCGTCGCCTTCGGCCTGTTCCAGCTCTTTTTGACCATTTGGGGTGCCATTGGCCTCGTCGCCCAAAACGAGCCGCTCGCCTTTGTGATGCTCATCCTGACCAACGCCATCCTCACCGGATGCGCTTGGGCCAGCATCGCCCGCGACCGCATCGCCCCGCGCGTCTTTGCGTTCGCCGAGCCCGACGCCCCCGCCCCCACCGGCAAGCTCGCCCGCCTGCGCGGCGCCTTTGTGGGCAAACCGCTCGTCGCCGCCGTCCTGTGCCTGCTGCTCGCCGGCGTCTTTGCGCTGCTGGGCATGGAGGTCTCGTCCAACCACGACTTTACCTGGGTCTACCCCCTGTGCATCCTGCTCGAGTGGGCCATCATCGCCACACTCATGACTGGCTTGTTCTTCCTATTCCAGCGCCACGGCGCAGCTCCCGCGGTCCTGGCCTTTGCCCTCTTTGTCCTGGGCATTGCCGAGTTCTTTGTCATCACGTTTAAATCCATGCCCATCCAGCCGGGCGACCTCTCGGCCATCTCCACTGCCGCCGCGGTCGCCGGCAACGGCTACACCTTCTCGATCTCGCTGTTCTGCGTGCTGTCCATGGGCTTTACCGCCATCGGCATGCTGCTGTGCGAGTACGCCGGCATCGTGGCGCCGCACCGCCAGAAGGGTGCCGCCAACGCCAAGCGCATGCTGCTCACCAACCTGCTCGTGGCCGTGCTGTGCCTGGGCGGCGTGACCGCGCACGTCACGCTCATCGACTACTACAACACCCTCGGTATCACCGTGTACACCTGGCGCCCGCTCGAGAGCTACTGGCGCGAGGGCTACCTGCCCGCCTTTATTAGTGCGGCGCAGTCCATCAAGCCGCCCAAACCCGCCGACTACTCGGTCGACGACGCCAAGGCCACGCTCAAAAAGTACGCCAAGGCCTACGACAAGTCCGATGCCGCCAAGAGCGACGAGCGCGCCGCAGCAAAGGAGCAGTTCGATAGCGAGAAGCCCACGGTCATCGCCATCATGAACGAGACCTTCTCGGACCTGGCGATCTACCAGAACATGCGCGCCGGCTACGAGGGTCCACAGTACTTTAAGAGCCTGTCCAACTGCCTCAGCCGCGGCAAGCTCTACGTGAGCGCCTACGGTGGCGGTACCGCCAATACCGAGTTTGAGTTCCTGACCGGCAACTCCATGGCCAACCTGGGCTCGGGCGTGTATCCGTACACCATCTACAACATGGAGACGACCGGGAACCTGGCAGAGCAGTTCAAGTCGCTCGGATATTCCACCACGGCCATGCACCCCAACCACGCCACCAACTGGAACCGCGAGAACGTCTACAAGGACTTTGGCTTTGACCAGTTCCTGTCTATCAATGACTTCCAGGGAGCCGACACCCTGCGCGGCATGGTGACCGACCAGGCTACCTACGACAAGATTCTTGAGCTGCTCGACCAGAACGCCGATCCGCAGTTTATCTTCGACGTGACCATGCAGAACCACTCGGGCTACGATACGGGCCTGCTGCCGGTCGACAAGCAGATGCACCTGAACATCGACACGACCGATCTGGACACCAAGACCGTCGAGGATGGCACGCTGTCCGATGTCGACGAGTATGTCTCGTGCATCGAGCAGTCCGACCAGGCGCTGCGTTACTTCCTCAACGCCCTGAGCAAGCTCGACCGTAAGGTGGTCGTGGTGTTCTGGGGCGACCATCAGCCGTTCTTCCCGTCCAAGTTCAACGACAAGTGGTTTACCGGCGAGGACGACGCCACGCATCAGGAGCGTCTGTGGCAGACCGACTACATCATCTGGGCCAACTACGACGTTGCCGGTTGCAACCAGACAAGTGAGGTCGACGACCTGTCCACCAACTACCTGTCCACGCAGCTTATGCAGCTGATCGGCGCCCCGCTGACCGACTACCAGAAGGCGCACATGACGCTGCGCGAGTCGCTGCCCGCCATCAACTCGGTGGGCTACGAGGACGCCAGCCTGCGCTGGGCGCTCTCCTCCAACGTCACCGGTGACGACGCCGTTGCCGCAGCCGCCACCAAGGCACGCGAGGATTACGCCAAGATGCAGTACTACGAGATGTTCCGCGACGGCAAGAACGTGTACACCGAGCACTTCCAGACCGAGGCCAACGAGACCGACCCCAACCTGGCGCCGGGCACGACCAAGATCAAGTAGCGGGTCTATCCCGGTTCGTCTGCCCGGGCGGCGCGGAATGTAAGGTTCCCTGCTCGGACAGTCCTGCTCGCACGGAGAGCACATTAAGTGCTCTCCGGCTCGTGCGGAACTCGCGATGAACCTTACATTCCGCGCCGCCCGGGCAGACGCCTTGTTGTTGAAGCACGACTTGTCGTGGGGAGTATTCGGAGTGTCTCTGGTTGAATCGGGCTCTTGCCTTGAAGACTCTGATTTCTAATAAAGAGAAAACCCGGGTAGCCAGTTGTTTGGCTACCCGGGTTTTACTTTGTCGATATGTTCGACTGGCTACTAGTGGGTCTTGCGGCGCTTGATCAGCATGATGAGGGCTATCACTACGAGCGTTGCTCCCGCTGCTGCTGCGGTGGCGACCAGGGCGAATGTTTGATCGCCGGTGTTTGCGAGGTTCTTCGCTGTGGTCGTAGTCTTGACCTTGGTGTCGGTCTTAGCTCCGTTGTCGGACTTGGGCTTGTCCGGGTTCGTCGGGGTCTCAGGAGTCTCGGGGTCCTTTGAGCCTTCGGAATCGGTTGGGCCGGCGGTGTTTACCAGCGTATGGTCCAGGAACTTCTTGGCGCCCGCACTTGCCTGTGAGAACAGGCGGCGCGTGCGGATCGGGGTGGCGTTCACCGTTGTGGGCGCCGTCTCCTCGGCCTCGATATTCACGAGCGTCGTGCCGGTGTCGAGGCCCACGTCGTTGTATCCCACGTGGCAGTAATACTGCGCACCGTCATCGTCTGCGGTCAGGTCAATCTCGAGCTTTGAGGCCGTTCCAGCCGCGAGGTTGCCATCGGCACCCACGAGCTTAAACTCTGTCTCGCCGCGGCCCTTGCGGTACCACATATAGGTCGGTGCCAGCCCTGTTTCGCTATCGTCGGCACCGAGTTGCTTCACATGGCCAATCGCCGAGAGCGTCAGGTGGCTTCCCGCCGTGCGCTCAACCGAAGAGTCGTATCCAAGATCCGACCCCTCCGCAGCATCCGCCGCAGGTCCGCTCACGGTCATCGTCATGCCATCGGGCATGGTCTTGACCGTGATGATTGCCGAGCGAATACCTGTTTCGGTCGTGGATCCATTCTTAACGGCGGCGATGGCGAATCGATACTCCGTATTGGGCTGCAGCCCATCCCACTTGAGCGAGGTCTGCGTGTTGTCGGCAATCTTCCAGCTATTGACGACCGCATCCGCCGCATTGCTCTGCAGCATGCCCACGCCGTAGCTAAAGCCACTCTTGTTTGCGAGTACATCGTCCCAGCTAAACGTAACGCTGGTCGAATCGACGGCGTTTGCCGTAAAGCCCGTCACGGCCGGCGCGTCGGGCATCTCGACGTCCTTAACGTCATAGCCCACGATCCAGAACTGGTCGGTGTCCTTGGTGCCGAGCTTGTCGCCCGAGTCTGCCTCGAACTTGTCGACATCCACCGCGTTGACGCCCAGACGCCACACAAAACCGTACTTGCCCTGCGCGGCCTCGGGCAGGTTGTCGACGGTGCCGCCGTATTCGGTCGATTCACTCGAGGAGTTACCCGTAGTAAAGCCGGCGTTGGCACCAAAGCACAGGCCGCCAAACAACTCGTGCTTTGCGAGCTTCGCGCCCATGACAACGCTGCCGTTCAGCGTCAAGCCGAGCTCGAGCTCCTGCTCCTTGCCCTCCTCGACTTCGATGGTCTGCTCAATGCTCGCCCCCGACTGCGCGGCGGCGCCGTTAAACCCATCGTGCGTGTAGGCGCGCGTTACGCCAGGCTTGCCCAGGCCAAAGGAATCCCCAACGGGAGTCTCGCCGTTGAGCGTCGTTTGATAGGTTCCGGGTTCTCCCGACCGGTTGGTCAAAAAGTAGCTGAGCGGCGTCATATTGTGCTGTTTGGCAATGCGGTCATAGGCCTCGACATTAACGACCGAGGTCTGCGCGCCGAGCGACACGGGCGCCGCCATCACGCCCTTGCCACCAGTTTCCTCATTTTCGATCTCATACTCGTAATAGACCATCGGAATCGTGTAGAGCACGGTCTTGTCACCCTCGCCGGCATGCGACTCATAGCTTACGCTTGCGCTGACCGTGCGCTCGCTCCGGTAGTCATAGCATCCCTCGGCGGCAAAATCGACTGAAGCATTCATCGCGACCAGGGGCGGACCGGTCTGCACCTCGACGGCAACGCCCAACTCGGCGCCAATGGTATAGCCCTGGGATGTCCCCGTGCCCTTTTCCTCTCCGTATGACGTGCCGCCCAACACCAGATAGCCGTATGCCTGCTCCAGATCCTCAACATAGGGCGCATCCTGCAGCACGGCAAGCACGCGCGGGTTGGTATAGACCTTGTAGCGGTCCTTGTACGTGATCTTGACGCTGTCGTTGTCGACATCGGGCAGCGCGAGCGAGATAAATGTGCCGTAGGTAGTGCCGCGACGGTTGCTCTCGCTAATCACCTGCTCCTCGCCGCGGCGCACCTTTCCGTTCTCGTCGAGCGAAAAATGCGAGGCGGTCATCCAATAGTAGTCATCGTTCTTGCGCAGGTCCTCGTCGCGGTGCTTGCCCACCACAGCGATAAAGCTCTCGTTATAGCGGTCCGAACCCGAGACGCTGCCCGCCTTGACGTCGCTGATCCACACCTGCTCTATACCCTTGTGGTCATGCTTGTTGCTGCTGTTGTATTGCTGACCGCTCATGCTCATGGTTCCGACCATGGACCCCAAGCCCTGAGCCCCGCTCTGTGCCGTGTTGCAGGCAAAGTCGCGGAACACATCGCCGCCCACGAGCACCTCGTCGACCGCCAGCTGCTCAGACAGACCGTCAAGGTTGGCAGTGGCAAGGGCAATAGGCGCCAAGGTGCACGGATAGCGCTTATCCTGAGCGCTATCCTTCCATGCGCTGTTGGGCACATGCATCAGCCCATAGGAGGCGAGGAGCCCGTCTCTGTATTCCTTGCAATCGGAAAGCTTGAACTCGCCAGACTCCGAGTCAAAATACGCGTAGCGGTACAGCGCGCCGTACAGCCCCTTGCTGCCGTCAGAAGCGCCGTAATCAAAAGCGCTGCGTTGCCAGTCATAGCCCGCAAGAATAAGGCCCGTGACGGTTTCACCCGTCTTCTTTCCTTCTTCATCGTAGGCGGCAAACGTGCCGAACGTCGCATTCGCAGCGACCATGGTCTTGCCGTTCGCGGAGAGGGAGATTGCGCCCGCGTCGCCCAGAGCATCGACATGGACGAGCGCACCCTTGGATGCATCCCACGAAAACAGCTCGCAATGCGTCGACTTATCAATATTCTTCTTGCCGTAGGGTGCCGAGACCACGATGGCGAGGTCATCGCAAAAATCGCGATCGAGGTCGCCGGCCGCTAGCGAAACGACAGGAGCTGACTGAAGCTGCGTCCAGGAGTCGTTCCCGCCCTTGTTGTGCGTGGTGTAGTCCGCGGCGTTACCGGCATCGATCTTGACGACGCTTTGCTTCCAGTTGCCGCCCTCCAAGTCATACATGTCGACTACAGCCTTGCGCACGCCGTTCTCGTCGACATAGCAGCCCGCGTAGACAAAAAGCTCGTCGACGCCGTCGCCATCGACATCGCCCGCCTCGACATCAAAGACGGCGTCGTGCTCTTGCAGGTAACCGGCATCCAGGTACTTAAAACGGCCTTCGTACATCATATTAGTGTTGACCGTCACCGGCAGGTGTGTGTCGAGAGTGCGCGTACGCCCGTTGCTAAACGAGTAGAGGACCAGCTCAACCTTTCCGGCGTATGACTTGCCGTCAATCGTCGTGGAGGAACTGTCGCCGTAGGCACGGAGCTCGGCAACGCGGCTCTTTTTGCCCGTGCTGGCGTCGCTGCAGAACTCAACACTCGTGGCGTGAATGCCCGAGAAACCGTTGTTGTCGTTGGCGAGTACTGTTGAGGACTCATTGTTGCTTAGGTACGACCAGGTGCCGCCACCGTAGTCGCTATGCTTGTAGAGATCGCTGTTCGTATCGAAGTTGTTAACGTTTTGCCAGAACTTTGCGGCGCCCCACACACTTCCATAGCCATCGGTGAGTTTGCTGCTGCCGCCAATGTCACCGCGCTCGACGTTCTCGAGCTTGTCGCGCAGAGTGTAGCGATTGCCATGGCTACCGTTAGCTGCCATATAGACCTCGCTGCGCGTGGCAAACGTCGTGGGGGTATCAGTGGAATAGGGGCCAATGGTATCGGCCGGAATGTCCTCGCTCGTGCCCAGACCCAGGGCTTGATAATCCTGCTCGGTCATATCGGTGATTGCGGGCGCGTCTGCCGCCTGGGCAACCTGGGGCGTGGCCGTGAAGCAGGCGACGCTCGTGGCGATCAACGCAGCAAGCGCCGCCGTCCCAACAAGCGGGATTTTCGACAGCCTACGGATACGGGGGTGTGGAACGTACATGAGGGACCTCGCTTTATTCGAGTGGAGTGGACTCATTTTTGCAAATGATACATCCGATGCCCGATATCACGTGTCTCATTTTCGCCAACGGCGTGTCTCATTTTTGAGAATCCGAGATGCCGCGGAAATCTTATCCCAGCTCAAAGGCCATTTCTGGGATGTATTTTCCGTCGAGTGCCTCATCGGGAAACTGCATCCCATTTCAAGCGTCGATTCTGGGACGCACTTTCCCCTTAGACCCTCAACCGGAAACCGCATCCCACTTTGAGCGCAAATTCCGGGATGCATTTTCCGCTTGAGCCTCATTGGGAAACGGCGTCCCACTTTGAGGGCTGATTGTGGGATGCATTTTCCGGTTTTGCTCTCATTGGGAAAATGCATCCCGTTTCTTGACCGAATAATGGGACGCAATTTCCCGTTGGAACGCCTTTGGGAAAGTGTGTCCCACTTCGACCGCCCAGAGTGGGATGCACTTTCCGCAAAGCACCTCAACGGGAAACTACGTCCCATTCCAAAGGCAAATTCCGGGACGCATTTTTCGAAAGCCTGCCCATCCGGAAAGCCCGTCCCACTTTGGACGCATCCGGGCACGGAACCATCGACCTATCAGGCCTCCCATCAATAAAGAGGCGTCCTCCCGGACGGCGGGGCACGAAGTTCATCGCGAGTTCCGCACGCAAAGAAGGCCACTTAATGTGGCCTTCGTCTTGCGCAGGACTGTAGAGCAGGGAACTTCGTGCCCCGACGCCCGGGAGGACGTTTCATTTAGAAAGATGGACCGACCGCCGTCAGCGATGGGAGCTACTCCCCCAGCACGGCCTTTTTGGCGGCTGCAGCCATGTTATCCAGATCTTCCTTGGTGGGGTGATCCTTTGCGGCAACCCAGTTGTCGAGCAGCATCTTAAATCGGGCGTTGTCGGGATCTTGCTCGAGCATGGCCTCGTAGCGCTGCTTGACCGCAGGGCCCATCTTGCCCTGGCACATCGCCCAGCCCGCAAGCTCGGCATCCACGGCCAAATTGGAAGTTACGCGGTCGATAATCTGCTGGTAATAGCTCTGGTCGGCGCCAAAGCCGCAGGTGCCAAACAGGAACACGCGCTTGCCGTGCAAGGCGGAGAGCAACGCCGCGACCGAAGGCGTGCACGCGCCCTTGTCGCACCAAAAACCGACGAGCACCGTGTCAGCCGCGCAGGCGCCCTGCGCCTCGAGCGCAACCTGATCTGCATCCGCATCGTCACTCAACGCCGCGGCATGGACAAACTCAACGCCCGCAGCCTGCAGAGCGCGCTTGATCGCACCCGAAACCATCCTGGTATTACCGCTCTTGCTGTTAACCACCAAAGAGCACGTCATAGTCACGTTGCCTCGTTTCCCCCAAAACTAAAGCCACTAATGCAATTTATTAGATGAATATCTTAGTACTAACGTGACAGATGTAAACCACCGTCTGTCGATTGATTAATTAGCCCCACGGGCTTGCTCACTGGGCAAACTGGCTGCGGTAGAGCTCGGCATAGAAACCGCCCGATGCCAGCAGCTCGTCATGCGTGCCCCGCTCAATAATCTGGCCGTCGCGCATAACCAGAATGCAGTCGGCATTGCGGATCGTCGACAGGCGATGCGCCACCACAAAACTTGTGCGGCCAGCCATGAGCTCGTCGAATGCCGCCTGCACCTGCAGCTCGGTGCGGGTATCGATGCTCGAGGTCGCCTCGTCCAGCAGCAAAATCGCCGGGTCGGTGAGCATGACGCGCGCGATGCACAGCAGCTGTTTTTGACCCTGGCTAAACGTGCCGCCGTCCTCGCCGATCACCGTGTCGTAGCCTTTCGGCAGCTGCACGATAAACTTGTGCGCATGCGCGCGCTTGGCCGCCTCGATAACCTGTTCGCGTGTGGCATCGGGACAACCGTAAGCGATGTTTTCCGCCACCGTGCCTTCGAACAGCCAAGTGTCCTGCAGCACCATGCCAAAGGCACGGCGCAGGCTTGCGCGCGTATAGTCACGCGAGGAACGGCCATCGACCATGATGCGACCGGCATCGATATCGTAGAACCGCAACAGCAAGTTGATGAGCGTTGTCTTGCCGCAGCCCGTGGGGCCAACGAGGGCAAAGCGCATGCCGGGCTTAGCCTCGATGCAGATGTCCTGCAGCAGCTTGCGGTCGGGCACGTAGCTAAAGTCCACATGCTCAAAGGCGACCTCGCCTTGCGGGGCGGCAAGTTCCACGGCATCTGGCGCATCGGGCTCTTGCTCGCGGGCATCGAGCAGCGCAAACATGCGGCGCGCCGAGGCGTACGCGGTCTGGATTTGCGTAATGACGTTGGTGACCTCGTTGAACGGCTTGGTGTACTGGTTGGCGTAGGACAGGAAAATCTGCACGCCGCCCACCGTGAGCGCCGCAGGCACGCCCGTGACCACGCCCACGCAGCCGATCACAGCGACCACGGCATAGATGATGTTGTTGATAAAACGCGTGCCGGGGTTGGAGAGCGAACCCATAAACTGCGCGCGCTCGCCCGCGGTGTAAAGCTCGGCATTGAGGGCATCGAAGCGCTGCTGGGCGTTGGGACCATAGGCAAAGGCGTCGACAAGCTTCTGCTCGCCTACGTACTCCTCGATATGACCACCGAGCTGCCCTTGAATACGCTGCTGCGCCGTAAAGCTCTTGTTGGAGAGCTTGGCGATGGCGCCGGCCGCAAAGATGGAGAGCGGCGTGACGAGCACCACCACGAGCGTCATGGTCAGGTTAATGGAGAGCATAAACGCGAGCGTGCCCACGATGGTGATGACGCCGGTAAAGAGCTGGGTAAAGCCCTGCAGCAGACCGTCGCCGACCTGGTCGACGTCGTTGACCACGCGGCTCATAAGGTCGCCGTGGGTATGGCTGTCGACAAAGCTGAGCGGCATGCGGCTGAGCTTGTCGCTCGCCTCCACGCGCATGTCGCGCACCGTTTCGTAGGACAGGCGGTTGACGCAGTAGCCCTGCAGCCACTGGAAGGCCGCAGCACCCATCACGACAATCGCGAGTTTGGTAACGAGCGGCAGCAGCGCATCGAAGTCCACCTGCCCGATGGCGACGATCAGGTCGATGCCCTCACCAATGAGGATGGGCGTGTAGAGCTGCAGAATCACCGAGATGGCGGCGCTCACAAACGACGCCGTAAACGAAATACGGTGCGGGCGAACATAGCCCAGCAGGCGGCGCGTCGCCGCGCCCACGGGATAGCGCTCGGGATCACCGGGTTGGCGCGGGCCGTCGCCCAGGTCGTTGAGGTTATCGTTGCCGGACACATTAGCGGTCATCGTGGCGACCGAACCGGAAGAAGTATACGGGTTCATCTAGCAACCCTCCTTTGAGCAAGTAGGCGCAGGGGCAGTCGGGGCGGACGCGGGCACCGTGCTCCCCTGCTGGCCCTCGAGCTCCTCGCGGCGCAGCTGCGACTGGCAAATCTCGCGATAGAGCTGGCAGCTTGCATACAGCTCGTCATGCGTGCCCAGGCCCGCAACCGATCCGTGGTCGAGCACGCAGATCATGTCGGCATCGCGCACGGTCGAGACGCGCTGGCTCACGATCACCGTCGTGAGCGGCAGCCCGCCCTCGGCGGCACCGCGCACGCTGCGCTCGCGGATGGCATGGCGAAGCGCCGCGTCGGTCTTAAAGTCGAGTGCCGAGGCGGAGTCGTCCATGATCAATATCTGAGGCGAGCCCACCAGGGCGCGCGCGATGGTCAGGCGCTGGCGTTGGCCACCGCTGAAGTTCTTACCGCCCGCCTCGACCGGGGCATCGAGCCCCTGCGGCTTGTTGCGCACGAATTCGCTGGCCTGCGCCATATCGAGCGCCGCCCAGAGCTCATCGTCGGTCGCTGACTCGTCACGCCAGGTCAGGTTGCTGCGGATGGTGCCGCTCACCAGCGACGCGCGCTGCGGGACGGTCGCGACCACATGGCGCAGCTGGTCGAGCGGCCAGGCGCGCACGTCGGCGCCCATCACGCTCACGCTGCCAGCGCTCGCATCGTACAGGCGCGGAATAAGCGAGACGAGCGTGGACTTGCCGCTGCCCGTGCCGCCGATAATGCCGAGCGTCTTGCCCAGCGGCAGCTCCAGCGTCACATCGCTCACGGCATTTGCCGCGCCCACGCCAAACGAAAAGCTCGCATGGTCAAAGCTCAACGCAGGAACGAGAGCGACATTGCCCGGCTCGGGCAGTGCGACCGGCTGGTTGCCCTCATCGGTAATGCTCGGCACGCAATTGAGCACCTCGTTGATACGCGACGCGCTGGCGCTCGACTTGGTAAAGACCACGACCAGGTTGGCGACATACACGATGGAGGTGAGGGTCTGCGTCATGTAGTTGACGAACGCCATGACCTGACCCTGCGTGAGCTCGCCCACGTTGACCTGGATGCCGCCGACCCACAGGATGGCGCACACGCCCGGGTTCATCACAAGAAACGTGACGGGGTTGAGAATCGACGAGAGCTTGCCCACCGCGATGGCAGTATTGGCCTGGTCATCGGCGGCTTGGGCAAAGCGCTCACGCTCGTGATCTTCACGCACAAACGCACGGACCACGCGAGCGCCCGAAAGGCCTTCGCGGCAGATAAGCGCGATGCGGTCGAGCTTTGCCTGCAGCTGCTTGTAGTACGGAATACAGCGCGCCATGACAAACCAAAACACCAGGCCGATGGCGGGCGTGCAAGTCAAAAAGATGATGCCGAGCTTAAGGTCGATGGCAAGGGCCGCGACCATGGAGCCCACCGCCAGGAAGGGCCAGCGGATGAGCATGCGCACGCCCAGCGCCACAGCTAGCTGCACCTGGTTGACATCGTTGGTGATACGCGTGATGAGCGACGGCGTGCCAAAGCGATCGAGCTCAGCATAGCTCAGCTTATTGATGTGCCCGTAGAGCGCGCCGCGGATGTCGGTACCCATGCCCTGCGAGGTGAGCGCCGCCATCTTTTGGCAGACGAGCGTAAACGAGATGCCGATTACAGCCATGGCGGCGAGCACCGCGCCGTAGTGGACGACGGCGTTGACATCGTGTGCGCCGATGCCCTTATCGATCATCTGGGCAATCACCAGCGGCGTCAGCAGGTCAAAAATCACTTCGATCAGCTTGCACGCTGGGCCGATCACCATATACCGGCGAAACTTACCACCAAAACGCCTGAGCAGCTCAATCATGTATAGGCGCTCCCTATCATCATTCACACTCAATTCGAACCATGATAGTACCGCCACCCCAAAAGAAGCGTAAACAACTCGTCATTTCTAATGGGATTCGGTTTCCAGAGAAGCGGAGAGGTGCGCATGCCCGGTCAGCGGCGCGCCAATCGCTTGGTATACTTACTACAGTAGTGCCACCAGCCGAGTCGCCAACCCTTGAAATGAGGTGCCGAGATG
>CABRZN010000023.1 GCA_902475445.1 uncultured Collinsella sp. | reverse complement strand
GCGATGCCGACTGGACCGAGCTTACCGACGGCATCGATACGACCGATGGCAGCCTGACCATTTCGGACGCGCTTGTCGGCAAGCGCATCAAAGTTACGGCGAGCGCTCTCGACAACACGGTTGAGTGGGTTTCGTCGGATAGCGTTACCGCGGCGGGGAAGTACAACCTGCTGCGCGTGACCACTACGCCGCAGATCAATAGCGATTCGACCCATCTCGTCTCGGGTGATAGCGTTAAGGCGACGGCGAAGGCCAAGCGCGCTGACGGTTCGGCCACCAACGGTATCGACGTCACCACTCAGGCGACTGTTGCCTGGTATGCGGCCGACGACGCGAAGGCTCCGGCGGCCGACTGGACGCTGCTGCCCGATATGTCGGGCGCCGAGGCGGCTGTTTCGGCTTCTGCCGCGGGCAAGTATCTGAAGGCTGTCGCCACGAGCGGCAGCTCGACGGTCGAGCTCGTCTCCGCCAACAAGGTTATCGCCGCGGGCTCGCTCGAGGCCGCAGTCCAAAAGCTCAACGATGCCAATAAGCAGATCGCTGTTGATTACAGTGCCAAGGGCGGCAACGTCAACGATGTCCTGAAGGCGCAGCTTGCCGATTTGGGCTTTACCGATATTGACGTCAAGGTCTCCGAGGGCGGCGTTGCCTTTAAGGCCGAGGACGCCAAGGCCACGGTCGGCATCTCCGATGCGCAGGACAAGACCAACGGCGATGTGACGTTCTTCTACATCGACCCCAACGACTACACCGGTTACAACATCGACGGTCTGCGTAACGCCGATGTGGCGTTTGAACTGTCGCACGATGGCAAGACCGAGTATTACCTGCCCAACAAGTCCGTGCAGGTTGCTTGGGACGAGGCTAAACTGCAAGACCTTCTTGACGGAGCCGCCGAATCCCTGCAGATTGGCTACGCGGCGGGCGAGTCCGCCGATGGCGTGACCCAAAATGTCACGCTTCCGTACAAGGCGGGTTCCGCAAAGAAATTCTCTGTTGAATGGACAAGCTCCGACACCGAGCGCCTGTTTGTTTCTGGTTATAGCTGGGAAGATAAGACGGGTAAGGTTTCGCGCGCATCGAGCGATCGAGACGTGACGCTGACCGCCAAGGTTACGGTTACGAGCGGCGACATTAAGCTTGCCGGCTCGCATGACTTTGTCGTGACGGTCAAGGGTGATCCTGAGAAGGTCGCCGCCGACAAGAAGGCGCTCCAGGAGAAGGTCGATGCGGCCTTTACCTACGACAACATCAAGTACTCCGGCACCGACACGGTTGCCAACAAGGATGGCCTGACTGCCGATCTGCAGATGCCGCGCACGAGCACGCTCAATATCGACGGCAAGTATTACGAGGTCAAGTACTCTGCCAGCACCGATGACATTACGTTCAACGGCTACAAGGGCACGGTCTATCAGCCGCTGCCTGGCACCGAGGCAGCGAAGACCAAGATCACCCTCACGGTGACCGATAAGTCGAACGCTGAGGTCACGGCAAGCAAGACCCTCGACTTTGCGATTGCTCCGCAGGACCAGGGCGAGCTCGATGCTGAGCTTTCTCTTATGGAAAAGGCGAAGGCCGGCTATGCTGCTGCCATTCTGAATGGCCAGGATGCCAATGCTGTTTCGGCAGACATGCACGCCTTCCAGAAGGCCTATCTCGATGCCGACGGTAACCTTGCCTGGAGCTATAGCAAGGCAACGACCGATTCGACCGACTTGGGCGTCGTGCCGGTCGATCTGCCTGGCTATGACGCGATGTCCGGTCAGGACTGGCGCCTGTTTAAGTCGAGCAACAGCTCGGTTGTTTCTGCCGAGAACCTGAAGGTCACGCAGCCGCAGTACAACACGAAGGTTGTCGTTTCCTCGCGCCTGACGAGCGAGAAGTACGCTCGCTATGCTGAGCGCTATCCCGACAATGCCACGTATGCCAAGCTTGCCAACCAGGACGTGTCGGCAAAGTTCACGGTTCTGGGCACGAGCGGTCAAAACAGCCCGGAAGTGACGGCGACGTGCTCCGTCATTGGCATCGATGCCAAGGGCAAGCAGCAGACGTGGGCTGCCGCTTCGCAGTACACGCTCAAGAACGGCTCGACGGCCGCCGATCTTTCCGAAGAGCTCTTTAAGCAGGCCGGTCTCAAGGCCGACTACGACCCCAATGGTTCTTGGGGCTGGGTGCTCAATTCTATTACGTCGCCTTTCGAGCCGGATCGTACTCTTGCATACGACCATGCTACGGGCGCCTATTGGCAGCTGTTCATCAACGGCGTCGCTGCATCGGTGGGCGCTGGCAGCTACTCCCTCGAGGCGGGCGACTCTGTCGTCTGGTGCTACTCGAAGTACGGCGACGCTGCACCCACCGACCGGCTTTCGGTAAGCTGCACCGTTGTCGGTCAGGACGCTTCGGGTGCTCAGCAGACGTGGGCGCAGCCTACGACTGCACTGGTGGAAGAGGGCGCAACTGCCGCCGATCTTTCCGAGCAGGTCTTTAAGCAGGCCGGTATTGGCGCCGACACGGGCAAGGGCTCGTACGGTTGGTTCCTCAATTCTCTGACGTCACCGTTCAATAAGAACGTGACGCTTTCGACCGAGCAGGTTAACGAGAGTACCTGGAAATACTGGCAGTTCTTTGTCAACGGCAAGAAGGCCAATGTCGGCGCAGGCAACTACACGCTCAAGGCCGGCGATGAGATTACCTGGGTCTATGGTTCCGATGGCACCATGCCCGGTCAAGTTTCTGTCTCGATGGAGATCATCGGCAAGAAGGGCGATAAGGCACAGCGCTGGACCGATCCTTCGACGCAGGTGTTTGTTGAGGGCACGACGATCAAGGACGCCACTGCCGCCTACTTCGATGCTTTGGGCATCGAGTCTGAGATGTACGACCAGCTGGGCTTCTGGGGCGTTCACAGCCTTGTCTCCCCGCTTGACGGCACTAATAAGTTGGCTGGCGCTTGGTCGTACTTTGTTAACGGTGTTCCCGGATCTCAACTCGATAGCGACTACGTGCTCAAGTCGCGCGACGAGATCGTCTGGGCTTATGCTGCCGGCGATGCGGTTCCCAATCCCGACGAGGTCGTAGTCAATCCGAGCGCCCCGCGTCCGACCGATTGGAAGTCCGATTGGGACGGCAAGTCCAATGCGGCGGTCGAGAACGTTTCGACGCCTACGGGTGCGCTAGCGAGCTCTTGGACGTTCGATTGGAAGGCGTATTCCGGTTCGGCGTATCCCAACGCGAGTGAGCCTATCGTCGTGAACGGCAACGTGTATCTTGCCGTCAATAAGCGTTTGTTAAAGATTGACGCCGAGTCGGGCAAGGTCCTTGCCGAGTCGAATCTTAAGGCTGCGGTCGGTTACACCTCGCGCCCGATTTATGCGAACGGTTTGGTTATCGTTCCGCTTGACGGCGGTGCGGTCCAGGCCCTGACGGCTGACGCGCTCACAACGGTTTGGGTCACTGACTCCGTGAGCAGGACTGCTCAGTCGAATTCTCAGCTGACGGTTGATGGCAATTACCTCTATGTCGGCACCGTTGATGTCGACTATGGAACGAGTACGTACAATAACGGTCATCTGACGCGTATTAATATCCTGACCGGCGCTGTTTCTTGGCAGCATGTTAATCCTGATGAGGGCTATTACTGGACGGGCGCGACGGTGGGTGATGACTTTGTCTTGGTTCCCACCAGTGCCGGTACCGTCGAGATGCTCAGCAAGTCGACGGGTGATGTGCTCGGAAGTGTTTCGGTTGGTGCCGTTGTCAACTCCACCTGCGTGCTTTCGGATGACGGCAGCCATGCCTATCTCATCTCGCGCGACGGCAAGCTACACGTGTTGGCGATTTCTGATGGCGACTCACGCGATGCGGATGCCGCTTCGCGTATTACCGAGGAGCGCGTAGTTGACCTTGGCCTTACCGGCTGCGCGTGTGTGCCTACGATGTATGATGGCAAGCTGATTGTTGGCGGCGAGGTTGCTGGCGGCTCTGCGCTAGCGATTATTGATCTGGCCCACGACTTTGCCAAGACGCTGGTTTCGTCTGCCGATGACGCTGCGCTTCCTACTGGTGGTATCAAGGGCGCTCCGCTGGTGAGTGTCCAGGGCGAAGAGGCGTATGTCTACTTTACGGTTAACTATGGCGAGAGCTCTGATTACGTTAACTACACCTCGGGCGGTGGCGTATATCGTTACAAGTTGGGTGACACTGAGGCTTCTGGCGTGTTTAGCGCAACAGGCCACTACAACTTCTGTGACTCGCCAATTGCTTGTGATGCCCAGGGCAACTTGTACTACATCAACGACTCTGGCACGCTGTTCAAGCTGAATGCTGGCGTTAAGGTTTCGTTTAGCGCTGGCGAGGGGTCCAAGGTCGATTTTCAGACTACGGCCGCCAACGGCTCTATCGCCAAGCCGGCGGATCCGACGCGCGAGGGCTACACCTTCGCTGGTTGGTATACCGACGAGGCTTGTACGGAGGCGTATGACTTTAGCGTTGCGGTGACGGCTGATATGACGCTGTATGCCAAGTGGGTCAAGAATGCCGTTACCCCTGGTGGTAACGGCGGCAATGGCGGCTCCAATGGCGGCTCGGGTAATGCCGGTGCTGGTTCTGGCTCCGGTAACGGCACAAACGGCCAGCAGACTGGCGGTGCTGTTGCTCCGGGCCAAAAGCCGGTGTCCACCACGACCAAGACCGAGACCAAGGACGGCAAGGATTCCAAGAAGGATTCCGACAAGTCCGACAAGAAGGACAGCAAGAAGTCTGATAAGAAGTCCAGCAAGTCCGGCTCCAAGTCGGATACGGGCGCGGCCGCCACGACTACCGCTAAGAAGTCCGCTGAGGCTCCCGCGCAGCAGTCTGGCTTCAATCCGCTTGCCATCGTCGGCGTTGCGGCTGGCGTGATCGGTCTTGCCGTCATCGGCGTGTTCGTATTCACCAAGCGTCGGTAGGTGAGGGCTGTGTCCAATAAGCCTCAGTACGCCGAGTCCAAGCAGCCCGACTCGTCGTTCATTCAGCTTGACGATGCAAAGAAAAAGGACGCCGCTTCGGCGGCGTCCGCCCCTCGGCGTAAGGTACTTGTTGGTGTTCTGACAGCCGTCTGCATCGTCTTGATCGTTGTGTCGCTGGGTTTTGTCTACCCCTCTGCCGGCAGTGCATGGTCCATCGACTGGATTGCGCGGGCTGTGACGGGGGAGAGCGTCGTTGCCAAGGATGCGTCGGTTTCCGGTTCGACTACCGCTTCGGGTAAGGCCGCGTCCAAGGACTCCAAATCTTCGGACAATGCGAAGGACGGGTCGAAGGATTCGGATGAATCTGATTCCAAGGACAAGTCTGAATCTTCGGACAAGAAGTCTGACAAGGATTCGAAGGAGAAGAAGTCCGAAGGCAAGGGCGGCAAGAAGTCCAGCAACACGTCTGCCGGACAGGGCTCAGAATCCGCCGGTGGATTGAGCTCTTCTTCGGGCAGCGGCTCGGCGTCCGGCGGTGGATTTGCATCCAACAGTGGCAGCGCCTCTGCTGGCAATCAGGACGGCTCGCAGCAGCCTGGCTACGTCACGGTAACGGTCTCGGTCACATCGAGTGCCGTGGGCAATCCTGTGTCTTCTAGTGGCACCTTCACCTTTAACGAGGGCGCTACGGTCTACGATGCCCTGTGTGCGCTAGGCCTTTCCGTCAATGCGTACGGCACGTCGTACGGCACGTATGTCGCCGCTATCGGCGGCCTGGCCGAGAAGGAGCACGGCGCCAAGAGTGGCTGGATGTACTCCGTTAACGGCACAGCGCCCATGACGGCCTGTAGTAATTACACTCTCAAGAATGGCGACACCGTCGTGTGGTATTACGTAACGGGCTAGAGGCCTCGACATAGTGCGCCAGACGGGCGGTTCGGACCAACATCCGAGCCGCCCGTCTTCATGTGAATGGGACGTCGTTTCCCAATCGAGGCTCAACCGGAAATTGCATCCCGCTCTGAAGGCGAATTCCGGGACACAGTTTCCGCATCAGCATCCATTGGGAAAGTCCATCCCGTTCTAGACATCGATAACGGGATGGGCTTTCCGTTTCGGCGTCCGCGGGAAACTGCGTCCCATTCCAGCGCTGTGGCCCGCCTCGTGCGCCTTCCTCGGCAGGCTCTGCAAACAAAAAACCGGTTGGAACGTGAATTCCAACCGGCTGCGAAGCGAGATCATGTTGGGCCGTCTACGACTGTGCGCCCTCGAGGAAGAAGCGGCGGCTAAAGTAGTTGTACCAGGTGACCAGGAACGTGGCGATGGCCTTCATGGCCTGGTAGCCGATGCTCAAAAACGTGACGCCCACAAACATGTACAGGTCGTTGAGACCCAAGCCGATCACCGACAGGATGGTGAAGATCGTGAACTCGCGCTTGCGGCTCATACCCTCGCGGTGGTCGAACACGTACTTCATGCTGAGCCAGTAGTTGACCACGACGGACGTGATAAACGAGATTGTGGTGCTCATCAAAAAGTCGAGGTGGAACAGCTCGACGAGCGCAATGAGCATGCCCCAGTCGATGCCAAAGGAGATAAGTCCCACGACAGCGAACTTGAGGAACTGCTTAGTATGAGGTTGTGCCAGTGCCTTGCGCACGTAATCACATCCAATGCGTTGATGAATCGAGCAGAGGATACTTTAGAGCTTTTGCAAGGGAAGCGTAAGGGCTTTGGCAAGAACTATACGAACTCGCCAAATTTTCAAGAGGCAATCCGCAAACGTGCTGATTTTGCCCGTAAACGAATAAGGCCCGCGAACAACGCTGCGCTCAGTGCGCGTCGTTCGCGGGCCTCGTAACGCTGCGAGAAAGCTGGGCTACTTGGTCTCGTCACCCTCCAGGAAGATCTTGCGCGTCACAAAGTTGTAGACCATGACGAGCGCGGTGGCGCAAATCTTAGCGATATTAGCCTCGAGTCCCAGGCCGGCGTTGAGTGCCAGCACGATGCCGTCGTTAAGCGCCAGGCCAATCACGGACAGCACGACAAAGATGACAAACTCGCGGCGGCGGCTCATGCCTTCCTTGTGCGCAAACACGTACTTCATGCTCGCGACGTAGTTAAAGATGAGCGAGACGATAAAGCCGCTGGTGTTGGCGATTAGGATGTTAAGGCCCAGACCGTAGTGGAGCAGATTCATGATGCCGAAGTCGATGACCGTGGCGACGACGCCGACGACGCCAAACTTCATGATCTGCGCAAGGAGCTTTTGCATGGTACCTGCCTTTAGGTGGCGCCGGGGCGCCGTGGGGATGACAAACTCAGCAAGTTTAGCCAATCCCCGCGGGCGGAGCTAGGCGCGCTCTTCGATAGCACCGTTTCTATATGCATCGAGCAGCTGGCGCAGGTCTTGGATCTGGCTGCGGATCTTGGCACCGGAATCGGTGTCGCTTACCATGCGGCGACGGTCGGCCTGGTCAAAACGGTTGGTCTCGCTCTCGATGTCCACGTTGCGGGTGAGCGCCTCGGCAACGGTGGTAAAGGCCCGATGCGATTTGAGACGGCAGCCGCGCGAGCTGGAGATGAGCGTGTAGCCGGCGATGCCCGTCTTGGGATGGTAGGCACGGCAGAAACCACCGTCGATGACCAGCAGCTTGCCTTCGGCACGGATGGGCTGTTCGCCCTTGGTGGTTTTAACGGGCGTGTGGCCGTTGATGATGTGGCCGGTCGGCGAGCAGGCCATGGGGACGACGCCGAATTCGTGCATGATGTCGTCGCAGACCGAGGGCGACGTGGTGAGCGTGTAGTACGGATCCATCGGCTCGACCCAGGTGCTCTTGTCGGCGATATAGGCGCGCTCAAAGGTGCGGACCAGACGCCCGCTGGCGGGCGAGTTAAAGCCGATCCACAGGTACCACATCCAGTCGAGGGCATCGCGGTCGCCCACGCGCCAGGCACGGCGGGCGATACGGTCGCAAAAATCGAAATAATCGCGGCCGGCGTGCCAGGTACCCAGGCAGTTCATGCTGCTAAAGGTGCCGTCCTCGTTGAGCGGCACGCAGCCGTGAAACAGCAGGTTGCCGTTGGTGACCTTGTACATCGAGCCATGGGTATACAGGAAATCGATATGGCGATGCAGATGGTCGGCGGTGACAAACTCGGATACGAGCTTGTCGATAATATGCTGCTCCTCGGGCGTGAGCGTGTAGGGGTCCGCCGGGTCGACGGTGGGGAAGTCGTTGGTCGTGAGCGGCCACACGCTGCCATCGGCGAGGGTAACCGTGCCGGAGTCGTGATTGATCTTGTCGAGCAGCAGGCGGTCGCTCATATCGAACTCGGGGTGGCGCTGGATTATTTGGCCCTCGAGCTTAAAGAGCAACACGTTGATGGCCTTGATCAGCGGGGTGATGGACTCGCCGGCGGTGTAGGTGGCGTCGGCGAAGGCGACGAGCTCGCGCAGCGAGATGCCGTAATCGTTCTCGAGGATCTCGTAGTTGTCGTAGCGCAGGTTGTTGCGCAACACCGTGGCGATGCAGGCGGGCTCGCCGGCCGCAGCGCCCATCCACAGCAGGTCGTGGTTGCCCCACTGGATGTCGAGCGAATGGTAGGTGAGCAGGCGGTCCATAATCTTGGCCGCGCCGCCGCCACGGTCGAAGATGTCGCCCACCAGGTGCAGGTGGTCGACGGCCAGGCGCTTGATGAGCGAGGCGAGCGACTCAATAAAGTCGTCGGCGCTGGCGGTCTCCAGGATGGACTCCACGATGCGCTCGTGATAGCGCACGCGATAGTTGTTCTCGTCCGGGTGCGTGTGCAGCAGCTCGTCGATGATGTAGGCGTAGTCGCGCGGGATGGCCTTACGCACCTTGGAGCGCGTGTAGCGGCTCGAAAGCGAGCGGGCGACCATGATGAGCTGGTCGAGCATTGTTTTGTACCAGGTGGGGGAGTCCTCGCGCTGGCTGCGGACCAGGTCGATCTTCTCGCGCGGGTAGTAGATGAGCGTGCACAGTTCGCCCTTCTCATCAAAGGAGAGCGTGTCACCAAAGATCTCGTCGACATGCTCGCGCACGACGCCCGAGCAGTTGTTGAGGATGTGCATGAAGGCTTCGTACTCGCCATGCACGTCGCTCATAAAATGCTCGGTGCCCTTGGGCAGGTTGAGGATGGCCGAGAGATTGATGATCTCGGTGAACGCGGATTGCTCGGTGGGGAACTGTCTCGATAGCAGACGCAGATACTTAAAGTCTTGCGGATTGCGATCGAATGCAACCATGAAACACCTTCCGATGGGGTTGGTAAAACTGATAAACAGTGTCAAGCGTTTATCAGTATGCGCCGCTTTTGTTTCGATTTTGCGCCAGCGGCTGAATTGTCGGCTGAACGGTTTGGTAAATCGATTTAGTTGAGGTAGATATGTCGGTTGAGTGGAGACGTTGGGGGTGCTTTTGCCTATATTGGCCTACGGCGGCAATGAGGATGTTTGTGATAAAGATGTTCAATACAAATAGTTTGAATTGGTAAATAGTGGACATTTGTACCGTATGTAGGCTTGCTGTGCGATAATTTGCGCAGCAATACTTAAGGAGCCTCATATGAGCGATTTTGTCCTGACCTGTGAATCCGCCGCCGACCGAACCCGTGAGTTCTTTGCGTCGCGCAATATCCCTGTCGTGTGTTTTCATTACGAGATCGACGATGTTGTCTATACGGACGATCTGTATCAGTCGATTACGCCGGACGAGTTTTTTGCCCAGATTGCCGCGGGCGCCATGCCCAAGACGTCTCAGGTGAGCGTGGACGAGTACGAGGAGTTTTGGGAGCCGTTTGTTGCCGAGGGCAAAGATGTGCTGCACCTGACGTTGTCGTCGGGTATTTCGGGTACGTATGGATCGGCCTGCGTTGCGGCGCAGATGCTCGCGGATCGCTATCCCCAGGGCGGCAAGGTGCGCGTCATCGATTCGCTGGGGGCGTCTTCGGGCTTTGGCCTATTGCTGGAATATGCCGCCGACGTGCGCGATAGCGGCGCTTCGCTCGACGAGACGGCTGCTTGGATTGAGGAGCATAAACTCAACCTGCACCACTGGTTCTTCTCGACCGATCTGTCGAGCTACCTGCGCGGCGGTCGCATTTCGGCCGCGAGCGCGATTATCGGCACAGCGCTTAAGATTTGCCCACTTATGACGGTCGATTGCGAAGGTGGGCTGTCGCCACGTGAGAAGATTCGCACCAAGAAGCGCGCGATTTCCGAGATGGCTAAGACCATGATGGCACACGTGCAGGACGGTGCGGATTATTCGGGTAAGTGCATCTTGTCCCATTCGGCGTGCCGTGAGGATGCCGAGGCCGTTGCGGCGCTGATCGAGGAACAAGTTCCGCAGCTCAAAGGCAAGATTGAGATCAACAATATCGGTGCTCTGATCGGTTCGCACACCGGACCTGGCACGGTGGCGCTCTTCTTTATGGGCGACAAGCGCGTGGATTAACTTGGCTCATCACGTCGCTGCATGATTGCTCAAACGAAAACGGCCCGCCTCACGTTTGTGGGGCGGGCCTTGCTGCTGCGGTTAGCGTTTCTTGCCGCGGAAGAAGAAGCCATGCAGTGACGGCTTGAGTCCACGGTTGGCTCGACGCTCCTCGATATGATCGTGGATCGAAGCGACGCGCTCGATAACCTCGTCGGGGATCGGCACATCGGGATTCATGTTCTCGACCTGGCTGACCTCGGCGGCGGCGACCTGGTCGATAATGGGCACATCGTCGCGCGAGATAACGGGCGTGGCGTCTTCTTTCATCTTGCGGTAGCGCTGCATCATGTCGGTCTGCAGCTGCTGGGCCGAAGGCGGTGTCCAGATGATGGCGTTGGCGCCGGCGGCGATGGTCTCGCGGATGCTCTCGGGTGTTTTGCCGCCCGGTGCGATGAGCGGCAGGTTGGGATAGTGCTCACGCAGTTCACGCAGGACCTGCGGCGTGTTCTTGCCAGCCGCGATGTTGAGGATCTTGGCTCCGGCGCGCACTTTGGCATGCGCATCATCGTCGCAACGTACGACCGTGGCGATGACGGGGATGTCGGCGATGTTGGTGATGTGCTCGACCATCTCGGCAGTGGCGGGGGAGTTGACCACACAGCCCGCCGCGCCCTGCATCTCGGAGACGGCCGCCATCTGTACGGAGCGCTTACCGGTCGTAGTTCCGCCGCCCACACCCACAAAGACCGGGCACTCGGCGACGGTCAACAGCGCCTGCGTAATGGCCGGCTGTGGCGTGAAGGGGTAAACGGCAAAGACGGCATCGGCATTGGAGTTGCGGATGACAGCCACGTCGGTGGTGTAGATAAGCGATTTGATACGACGACCGAAGAGCGTAAAGCCGCTGGCCTCCTCGATCTCGTCGGGCATGCGGAGGGCTGCCTTGCGCAGACGCCCGTCGATGGGCAGCGGCTCCATGGGGAGCAGTCCGTTGGGGGTCACGGCTACCTGGGGCTCGGTGAACTCGTCTGCGAGCTCGACCTCGGAAAAATCGACCGAGGCGACGATGTCCTCGTGAACCTCGGCGGGAACATCGATGGGGGCTTGGTCGTTAGTCGCGGCAGGCGCGTCGAAGGAACTGGTGCCGACAAAGGCGTCGACGCGCTCGTTCAAATCGTTGAGAGTATCCATGGGGGCTCGATTCTATGCGATGGTGGCCGGCGGGGTGCCGACAGCGTTGTGCTTGCTAAATCGTTTGACGAGTTGATTTTTCCCCGCCGCGCCATCCGTTAGACCGAAGGACCGGCGAACGTGAAGGAGCTGTGGTGGCGGGTATTGAGGTGCTATCTTGAATGTCCCGTTTAAAAGAGAGGTGACGCGGTATGGAATTCACAGCAATGTTGGGCTCGATTGGCCTGTGTGTGGGCGCAATCGTTGCCGCCGCAGTCATCTACTTGGTGGTCACGGCCATTAAGGGCAAAAGGGCCGAGCGCAAGGAGCGCGAGGCACTTAAGCAGCACCGTGACCAGCAGGACAAGCGCGCACGGAGATAGTTTGTTGAGTTTTGAATCCGTGCGCTAGCTGCGTTTTCGGATCAGGGCGATGTAGAAGCCCTCAAAGTCGCGGCTGGGCGGAATGGTCAGCGTGCCGGGCATACCGTTGTCGACGGACGAGACGTGGCCGGCGGCGATGGCCTCGGTGAGGGCGTTGCTCTCGACGCGTGGCTCTTCGTCAGCTTCCTGAGCACGGCGCGTTTCACTTTCGCTCGACGTGCCGTCGAGGGGGATGAGCTCGCAGTCCATGTGCTTGTCGAGGGCCTCTTGCAGAGCGTCTTCGTTTTCCTGCGGCAAGATCGAACAAGTCGAATAGACGAGCGTGCCGCCCGGTTTGAGGGCGCCCATGGCGCGGTCCAGAAGTGCTCGCTGCGAGCGGGCGCACTTGCCGAGCAGCTGTTCGGTCAGGCCGCGCAGGCTCTTTTCGTTACCGCTGATGACGGTACCCGTGCCGGTGCAGGGGGCGTCGAGCAGGATGCGGTCAAAGCGGAAGAATTCGTCGAGCTCGCGTGCGTCGATACGCATGACGGGCACGTTTTTGGCGCCCTGGCGGTGGAGGTTGGCTTCGAGCTTCTCGGCGCGGGGAATGCTCATCTCGCAGGCCGTGAGGTGTGCCTGGCCCTGGGTGAGGGCGGCGACCTGCGTCGTCTTGCCACCGGGGGCCGCGCACATGTCCAGGATGTCCTCGCCGGCTTGAGCGCCCAGGACCAACGGTGGCATCATGGACGACAGGCTCTGCAAGTAAATCTTGCCGTCGCGGTAGATGTCGAGGTCCCACAGGTCGGAAACCTGGGCCTCGGACAGGATGAAAGCGTCCGGGTACCAGGCAACGGTTTGGTGGGCGATGCCGGCCTCGTCGAGTGCAGTGGCGATGTCCTCGGCGGTCGCCTTGAGCGTGTTGGCGCGCAGCGTGACCGGGCGCGTGGCAGCGGCGCCGAAGCCCTCAATCATGAGTTGGGCATCGGCGGGTGCATAGGCGCCGGCGACCGTGTCGACCATAAAGCGCGGCAGGTCGGCGGCGGAGTGTTGGGCGGCAAGCTGGTCGGAAAGCTCGGTGGAGGCAAACTGCCTAAGCTTGAGCTCGGGCTTAACCTGCTTTTTCTGCTTACGACGACGCGGCTTGGACATCCGTCTTTCCTTCCCATTCCATTAAAAGTAGTCAATTTGGGACGGGGCTATTTTAGCTACCCGTCCGTTTCGGCAGGCGTTGCAGTTAAATTTGGGACGGGGTAGCTAAAATAGCCCCGTCCCAAATTGACTACTCTGCCTTGGCGTTGGCCTAGTACTGGCTCTCGTGCTTGCTGAAGAAGTCGAAGCGCGGGGGCAGCGGCTTCACGCGGTGCTCGCCGGGCTTCTCGCCCAGGCTCTCCACAAACTCGTCCGTGGAGGCAAAGATGTTGTCCCAGCTAAAGAAGGCGACCGGATCGACGTCGAAGTACTCGCAGATGAGCTCGCAGCCGGCCGGCACAATACCGTGCATCAGGACGGTCGCCACGCGCAGCTCGGTAAAGGCATCGACCAGTGCCTGCGTCATTGCGGCGTTTGCCTCGCTACCCTCGAGCTTGTTGGCGGCCTTGGAGGCGTCGCTCCAGCGCTTGTTGGCGGCACGCAGGTAGTCGTCGCACACGGCGAGCGCACGGTGCGTCTCGAACTTGTACATGGCCTGCTCAAAGGCGAGAACTGCCTGTTCGGCGGCTTCGACCACGGTGCCAGAAGCGGCGCCGGCGGGAATGCAACCGTTGCGGTACGGGCTCTCGTCGCCCTCCTTGATGGCGACTCCGTAGAAGCAGCTGCGGGCCAGGCGGTTGAAGACGCCGGTCAAAAGGGCGCTCTCCTTAAGGGCCGGATCGATGACGCGCTTGTCATCGTAGGCACGCACCTCGTTGCCGTCCTTGTCCTTGCCGGTCACGCGCGTGTCGTATGCCTTGGGGCTAAAGCTTACCGGCTTCTCGGACAGGCCGAGCGACAGCCAATGTGCACGCATCTGCTCGCAGGTGTAGTGGTTGAGCAGGTCGTCTGCCGGCGGGGGAGGCGTCTGCGAGGACGAGCTGGCCTTTTTGCCCATGTAGAGCAGGTGGTAGCAGGCGCTGACGGTGCTCTGCGTGAGGTCCCAGCCCAGGGCCTCCCACATGGCGGTCTGCGCGATGCAGTAGAAGTAGATGTTGTCCTGACCGATGAACTGGTAGATCTGAGCGTCGTCAGAGCACCACCAGTCGCGCCAGTCGAGCGAGCTGTGCTGGTAGGTGGGTGCGGGTACCTGCGTGGAATCGGCGGCGGGCTCGCCCATGAGGGCGGCATCCTGGGCGGCGACGCCCTCGGTCACGCCGGCGGCCTTGGCATCGCGTGCGAGCACGGTGCGGGTGTAGCTGATGGGCGCCCACAGGCTCTCGGGCCAGCACCAGCAGGTGACGTCGTTCACGCCGTCGACCTCGGGCACCGGAACGCCCCAGTCGATGTTGCCGGTGATGCGGAAGGGCACGAGCGCCTTGCCGCTGCGGAAGCGCACGCCGCCGTTGGCGAGCACCGCGTGGGCGTCGTCGCGCTCCTTCCAGCTGGGGAAGGTGACGGTAAAGCTGCTCTTGTTGCCCTCGGGCTCCAGCACGGTGTGCTCGGGGAGCAGGTCCTCGACGGCGTCGAAGGCCTCGCGGAACTTGTTCTGGATGTAGAGCTGTGCCGGCAGCAGCCACTCTTCCATGGTCTTGGAGACCACGGAGCGAACCTGCGGGTTCTGGGCGAGCTTGGCGGTGTAGGTCTTCATAAAGTCGAGGTAGGCGGGCAGGTCGAAGTAGAGGTTGTCGACCGGGCGCAGCTCGGGCACCTCGCCGGTGAGCTGGCTCTTGGGCGCGATGAGCTCCTCGGGCTCAAACTGGTGACCCAGGTCGCACTCGTCGGCGTAAGCCTTCTCGGACTTGCAACCTTGGATGGGGCAGCGGCCGATGACCTGGCGACCGTTGAGGAACGTGCCGGCCTTGGCATCGTAGAACTGCAAGGTAGAGCGCTTGGAGATGGTGCCCTGCTCGTGCAGGCGCTCGATAATCTCGGCGGTCACCTCGTTGTGGATCTGCGCAGCCGGCTCAAGGCCCGAGCCGCCGTAGATATCGCAGCTGATGTTGTAGTTGTTAAGGGTCGCGGCCTGGCGGGAGTGATTGGACTCGACGTACTCGCTAATGGACTTGTCGTAGCCCTCGTTCTCCTTGAGCTTGCGGTAGCTCTCCATGATGGGCGAGCCGTAGCAGTCGGTGCCCGAGGTGAAGATGACGTTCTCGCGGCCCAGGCGGTCGCGCAGGAAACGGGCGAAGAAGTCGGCCGGGACAAAGACGCCGCCAACGTGGCCAAAGTGAAGGCCCTTGTTGCCGTAGGGCTCGCCGGCGGTAACGATGGCGCGGCGAGGCCAGCTGGGACGGTCGTTCATGGAGTATTTGGATGCCATGGGACTCCTTCGCATATCGTAAGAGCGCGGCCGGGCGCAAGGCCTGGCGACGCGGTGGTCAATTCGTGCATATCGTTCGTCATTATCGCACATGCGGACGGGTACGTGGCAGGGGCGCTATCCTTAGATGCTATGAATGAGATTTCCAACATACATGCGTTTGAGGACGAGGATTTTCTGCACGCCTGCTTTGTGTGGGGGATGGCCGTGCTCGTCGCATTTGCCGTGTGCCTGGTGCCGGTGTTTATGCTGCTGGGCGGGCCAGCGGACCTGGATGCAGCCGACGCGGGCGGCTGGACGGCGGTCGTGGGCTGGATAGTCGGCTTGGCGGTCGTCTCTGCGGCGTCGTTTGCCGTGCACGAGCTGGTTCACGGTGTGTTCTTTAAGTTGTTTGCGCCCGCCGGTGCGCATGTGACCTTTGGGGCGAACCTCGAGACATGCATGATCTATGCCTGCGCCGAGGGCGTTGTGTATTCGCGCCGGCGGTACATGGTCATTTGCCTGGCGCCGACGGTTGTTTTGACGGCGGCGTTTGCCTTGGGCTTTGCGCTTTCGGGCTATCCGCTGCTGTGCTACCTGGCGGCCGGTCTGCACTTGTCGGGCTGTGTGGGCGACTGGTATTACGTGTGGACCATTCTGCGCGATCGCCGTATCGTCGCCTGCGAGGACACGTCCTTTGGCGTGCGCTTTTTTGGGTGAGGAGATGTCGATGAAGCCGTTGCTGCTGCATGCTTGCTGTGCGCCGTGCTCGCTGGAGCCGGTTCGCCTGCTGCGCGAGGAAGGGTTTGAACCCACGATTTGTTGGACCAACCCCAATATTCAGCCGCGCGATGAATGGCAGCGCCGCTTGGACGAGCTGCGCCGGTGGTGTGCCGATGGCGACATCGAGCTTATCGAGGCGGGGGAGGACCGCGAGCGCTGGGAGGCCGGTGTGGCCCCGTTGGGCGCCGATCGACCCCGCCGCTGTCGCGCGTGCTATGCCCTGCGCCTGGCCGAGGCATGCCGTGTGGCCCAGGAGCGCGGGTTCGAATATGTGGGCACGACGCTCGCCGTCTCGCCGTATCAGCTGTTCGAGACCTGCAATGATGTGCTGGAGCGTCTGGCTGCCGCTCGCGGTCTCACTCCGGTGATTCGCGATTTTCGCCCGTATTACCCCGAGGCGACTCGCCGTTCGCGCGAGCTGGGCATGTACCGACAGAATTACTGCGGCTGTCGATTTTCGGCCGTCGAGGCGGCCATGGACCGCGCCCGCATTCGCGACGAGCGCAAAGCGTCCAAAAAGTAGTTCTTTTGAGTGGGCAGCCTGCTAGGATGTAGAGCGGACTTTAGCTATATAAGGAGTATCCGACGTGTCTATGCGTACCGATGATTTTGATTACAACCTTCCTGAGGAACTGATTGCCCAGGCTCCTGCCGAGCCGCGCGACTCCTGCCGCCTGCTGGTGGTTGACCGCAAGGGCTCCCAGGCGGGAACGCCGCTGGAGCATGGCGGCACCGTTGAGCACCGCATTTTCCGCGACATCATCGACTATATCGAGCCGGGCGACGTGCTCGTCATCAACCAGACGCGCGTGATGCCGGCCCGTCTTATCGGTCGCAAGACGGGCTCGGGCGGCGTGGTCGAGACGCTGCTGCTCAAGCGCCGCGAGGATGTTGACCCGCTGGGTCATGTTTGGGAGTGCCTGGTCAAGCCGGGCAAGCGTCTGAAGCCCGGTGCCCAGATTGAGTATCGCGCCGGTGGCGCCCATGCGCCCGAGGGGGCTCCCGTGGTGCTGACGGCCGAGGTCGTCGACTTTGTCACCGATAGCCGCGGCGGCCGCTTGGTGCGCTTTGAGCCGGCCGGTTGCAATGCCGCCGGCGAGCCGCGTACGCTCGACGAGGCCATCCATGCCGCCGGTCATGTGCCGCTGCCGCCCTACATTACCGACTACGAGGGCGACCCCGAGAAGTACCAGACCGTCTACGCCATGAAGGAGGAGCACTCGGCTGCCGCTCCCACGGCGGGCCCGCACTTTACCCCCGAGCTCATGGCCGCTATCGAGGCCAAGGGTGCCAAGTTTGCCGCCGTCGAGCTCGAGGTGGGCATCGATACCTTCCGTCTGGTGGAGGAGGACGACCCCACGCAGCACGTGATGCACACCGAGCGCTACCACGTATCGCAGGAGGTGGTTGACGCCGTGCATAAGGCGAAGGCCGAGGGGCATCGCGTGATCGCCGTCGGCACCACCGCGGTGCGCTCGCTCGAGAGCGCGTTTGACGCGGACGCGCCGGTGTCCGATCCGGCCGTGACGGCGCGCTATTTTGAGGGCCGCGAGGACGGGGCCGACACGCTCGGCCGCGGCGACATCGTGGTGCGCGAGAACGCGACGACGCAGCTCTACCTCATGCCCGGCTCGACCTATCACGTGGTCGACGCGCTGATCACGAACTTCCACGTGCCGCGCTCCACGCTCATGATGCTCGTGAGCGCGCTTGCCACCCGCGACCAGATCATGGATGCCTACGCCGCCGCCATCGAGGAGCGCTACCGCTTCTTCAGCTTTGGCGATGCGATGCTCATTCAGTAGGTTACGGCGTTTTCCAAACGCCGTAACCGGCCGACGCTGCAAACGCCCCTAAGCGGCAATCTG
>CABRZN010000022.1 GCA_902475445.1 uncultured Collinsella sp. | reverse complement strand
ACTTCAATCTCCTCGCGCCCCGCCATAAGCTCGCGCATCTTAGCGCAAAACGGCTCCCGCTCCCCCGCCTTAAACACCAAATGGATCGTCACGGCATCCGCGTAATCGGTATCCGAAACCTTGGCACCCGAATCCTGCGCCAAACGAAGCACCTGCTCGTACTGCGGATAGGCAACATGCACGTCGACGGGCACGACGCTCGTCATCTCAACGATCTGCCCGGCTTCCTGCGCCGCCGCAACCGCCGCCTGCGTCGCGGCCGTATAGGCACGCACAAGACCACCCGGCCCCAGCAGCGTGCCGCCAAAATAACGCGTCACAACACAGCATACGTTTTTGAGTCCCGCACCACGAAGCACTTCAAGCGTCGGCATGCCGCTGGTTCGGCTCGGCTCACCGTCGTCGCTTTGACGTTCGCGCCCATCGACCAAAATCCAAGCGGGCACATTATGACGAGCATCGTAATGGCGCTTGCGAACCATCTCGATAAAGGCGTTTGCCTCGTCCTCGGACTCAATATGGACCAGCTGGGCAATAAAGCGACTCTTGCGGTCAACAAACTCGCCCGTAGCCTCAACATTCGATTGCAAAGTAAAATAGCTGTCCAACAAAGCCCCTCAAACAAAAGCAAAGCAACAAACAGCCTCAATAATACGGCAAAGGACGTTTCGGTTGCCCCGGTAAAAAGAACGGAGACGCCAATGACCAGGCAAAAACAGCGAGACGGCGTCAGCTGAGTCGATTTGGCCCGAAAGAGGAGGGAGCACGCCTTATGGCGGCGACCGACGAATGAGCGCCAAATCGGCCAGCTGACGCCGTCGCAGCGTCAACAAAAAAGCTGAGTGGACCTGTAAGCCGGGTTCTGTCGTGAACGGTCATTTATCTTGTCTGCACGTTACCATGCAGCTCCACGCACGCTACCCGAACGCGGACCGGGCCGGCCCATAGCGTTCCTATTCGCGCTTGCTCCGGATGGGGCTTGCCAAGCCGCCGTGTTGCCACGACGCTGGTGGTCTCTTACACCACCGTTTCAGCTTTTCCCTTTACGCCTTGCGGCGCAGGTGGGAGTCTTCTTTTCTGCGGCGCTTTCCGTCGGATCACTCCGCCCGGCCGTTAGCCGGCATCCCGCCCTCTGGAGCCCGGACTTTCCTCACGCGTGCTGCAAGCAGCACATCGCGCGACCGTCTGGCCCACTCAGCAGTGCAAGAGTGTAGCACACCGTTGCCGCAGGCAATGGCACAACACAAGCGTTCGACACGATAAACCAAGAACCACGCTATACAGTACAATAGGGTCGTCGATGGGCAACGTCGTCAGTCGAGACGCGACCGCGCTCCGCACCCCTCCGTCTACTCGGTGTGTTCCCGCCTCCTCCCCGAGGCGGGATGTCGGCATTTTTCATGCACCGACAACCCAATAGCAAACAGACAACTCGGGCAGCATTGCGCACGGGCAGCATCGCGCGCCTCAGCAGCAAATGCAAAAAGGGACCCGTCCATTGCGGACGGATCCCTTAAAACAAGTGATCGTCAAACCGATTTACTCGGCGTCGGTCTCCTCGTCCTTCTTCTCGGAAGGAAGCGGGGTAACCTCGATCTCGACGCCCAGAGTCTCAGCAGCAGACTTCATGGACAGGGAGATGCGACGACGGTCGAGGTCGATCTCCATGACCTTGACCTGAACCTTGTCGCCCACGTGGGTGACCTGAGAAGGCTGATCGACGTGCTTGTTGGCCATCTCGGAGATGTGCACCAGGCCCTCGATGCCCTCGCCCAGATCGACGAAAGCGCCGAACGGGACAAGCTTGGTCACAGTGCCCTCGACGATAGCGCCGACGGGGTACTTCTTGACCAGTGCGCGCCACGGATCCTCGGTGGTCTGCTTGAGACCCAGGGAGATGCGCTCGCGGTTGAGGTCGACGTCGAGAACCTCGACCTCGACCTCCTGGCCGACCTTGACAACCTCGGAAGGATGGTTGACGTGGTTCCAGGAGAGCTCGGAGATGTGGATGAGGCCGTCGATACCGCCGAGGTCGACGAAGGCGCCGAAGTCGACGATGGAAGAAACGGTGCCCTGGAGACGCATGCCAGACTTGAGCTTGGACAGGATCTCGGAGCGCTCGGCCTTACGGGACTCCTCGAGCACGACGCGACGGGAGAGGACAACATTGTTGCGGTTGCGGTCCATCTCGATGACGCGGGCCTCGATGCGGGTGCCCATGTAGGAGGTGAGGTCCTTGACGCGACGGAGGTCGACGAGGGAAGCGGGCAGGAAGCCACGCAGGCCGATGTCGAGGATCAGGCCGCCCTTGACAACCTCGATAACCTCGCCCTCGACGTTCTCGCCGGAGTTGAACTTCTCCTCGATGCGGTTCCAAGCACGCTCGTACTCGGCACGCTTCTTGGACAGGACCAGACGACCGTCCTTGTCCTCCTTCTGGAGAACCAGGGCCTCGATGGGATCACCGAGTGCAACGATGTCTGCAGGGTTAGCGTCCTTGCGGATGGACAGCTCGCGGACCGGGATAACGCCCTCGGACTTGAATCCGATGTCAACGAGCACCTCGTCATGCTCGATCTTAACGACAGTGCCGTTAACGAGATCGCCCTCATCAAAGTCGGTAATCGTACCGTCGATGAGGTTGTTCATCTCCTCCTCGTTGACATCGTCAAGAGAGAAAATGGACGAGTTCTGAATCTCACTCAAAGGTGGACCCCTTTCGAACTACGGGGCCCCGATTGCTAGGACCTACAGAAGGGTGCGACAAGCACACAACGTTTAGGAACACTCGGGAGCCGACAGATACTAATGTGACGCTTATGCAATCACGTTCGTATAGGTTACGGGGAAATGAGTTCGATTTCAAGCGTGAACTGCGATTTTTTACTCGTGTGGAGACTTTTTCGCAATCTTGTGAACGACTGTCTCCACAAGCTGACGATAAGCAGTTGGGCATACAGCTTTGGAGTAAAGTATCCCAAGCCAACGATTCTGGAACGATTTTTCGAGAAAGGTGCCCGCGTGCTCAAAGCAGTCGTTTTCGATATGGACGAAACGCTTCTTAGCATCAACCTCAACGCGTTCATCCTTCGATATTTTAAGGATGTCTCTTCGATGCTCGCGGATATCGGGCGCCGCAGCCGCGGTGGCACGATGGCACGCCTCGGCACCATCCTGGTCGACCTCAACGCCAATCGCCGCAGCAGCACGGACAATCGCACCAATCTTGAGTTTTACCAAGAAGAGGTCGAGCGCCGATGCGGCATTTGCCTCTCGGACCCACTTATCTACGAGGCGTTTACCTACTACGACCGCGAAGTTCTTCCGTACAAGAATGACGAACTCATCAACGCCCATGCCATGCCGGGCGCACACGCCGCGCTTCAGACCGTACAGGACGCAGGGCTGCGCTGCGCGCTCTTTACCAACCCCAGCTTTCCGCAGGGGGCCATCGAGTGCCGCATGGGTTGGGGCGACCTGGCCGACGCCCCCTTTGAGCTCGTCACGCACATGGGAAACGCCACCCGCTGCAAGCCTGATGCCACCTACTATCTAGAGCAGCTTCAGGTGATGGGACTCGAACCGCACGAGGTCCTTATGGTGGGCAACGATCCCAAACGCGACTTCCCTAGTCCCGCCTGCGGCATTCAGACTGCCTATGTAGGCCAGGGCAAGCCCAACCGAGTCACCTGGCGCGGAACCATGGAAGGCTTCGCCCGCGACTTTAACGCCGTAGTAGAAGCCTTCTACGAACACCAAGTAGCCGACGAACTGTCCTAGCACACTTGGGTTTTGCCGATCATGATGTTGAGGATCTCGACGTCGGTATCTTTCATTCCCACACGGCCTACGTAGCCCATACTGGCGATTGTCTGCTCAACGGTATCTTGGATCAGGCCCTCGCCGGCGCGGAAGCCGCGACCCTGCATGGCCATATCATGGCCCAGAATCGCTGCATCGACGGCAGCCGAGATCTTGGCGGCACAGCTCGCCTTGGCGCCGTCGCACACGATGCCGCCCACGTTACCGAGCGTATTCGAGACCGTCGCGCCAATCTGCTCGCGCGTGCCACCGCACAGCCAGGTAATCGCAGCGCCGGCGCCGCACGCGGCGCAAATAGCACCGCAAAACGCCGAAAGCGCACCAATATAGCTCTTGATATGCACGGCGATAAGATCGGACAGCATCACGGCGCGCACCAGACGCTCGTGGTCGCAACGCAGGTACTCGGCATACTCCATGACGGGCAATGCGCAGGTAATGCCTTGATTGCCCGAGCCGCACACAATGGCGACCGGCAGCGCGCAACCGTTCATGCGGGCGTCGGACCCGGCGGCCGCACGGGCACGGGCACGGCAGGCGACGTCATCGGCACGAGCACCCAGCAGCGTACGACCCACCTCGGCGCCCCAAGCGTGCGCAAGGCCCTCGGCACTGATTGCGCCATTCAGCTCAATCTGACGCTCAACGGCAGCGCGGGCGCCCTCAATGTCACCGTCCTCGATAAAGTCGATGATGGAATCAATGGACATGGGCGTATCGGCGTTATCTGCCGCACGCTCGGCCACCACGCGCTCGGCGCAGGCGGCGCACTCCCCCGCCGACTTGCCGCATACCGGAATACCATCGAGCGTATGGCACGTGACATTAGTGTGGTGATCGGTAATCTCGACGACCGCGGTATGGCCCCCGGCCGTCGCAGTCACCTTGATGTAGAGGTTGGGCACACCCTCGACAAGCGACACATCGCAGTAGCCAGCGTCGGCGAGGAGCTCGGCCACACGAGCGCGGTCTTCATCGTTAACGCTCTCGAGCACCTCGAGCGCGCTCTTGGCGTCACCGCCCACGGCGCCCAGCACGGCCGCGGCCTCAATACCGTGCATGCCGCCCGAGTTGGGCACGGTCACGCTCTTAACGTTCTTGATTATGTTACCCGAGCAGGCAACATCCATATGATCGGGTTCGCAACCGAGCGTCTGGCTCGCCAGCGCCGCTGCATAGGCAACGGCAATGGGCTCGGTGCAGCCGAGTGCACAGACAAGCTCGCGGTTCAAAACATCGCAAAACGCGGCATCACGGATGGAATCGGTAGGCATAGGTATCTCCTGCTTGCATAACGGGCTGGACTCTCAAAAAAGTTAGCTCCTTTATTTGATAACAATGCATCAAAAACCGCAACCACGGTTCCGGCGGACGGCGCTCAAGCACAAACTGGCGGCATTCATTCATGAAAAGCAGGTCTTGTTGCATGCTAAAGCATTTGACCAAAAAACGCCCGAGCGTTTACACAAAAGTCGCGCTATCATGCAGTCGAACGCGGTAAAACCTTTAGCAATTCCGCCGCACGGACCAGAGAGGAACCACTCATGAAGATCGGTATCGGTAACGACCACGCCGCCGTCGAGCTCAAGAACATCATTTCCGAGCACCTGAAGGAGCGCGGCTGCGAGGTCGTGAACTATGGCACCGACACCTCCGAGAGCTTCGACTACCCCATCGCCGGTTACAAGGTGGGCAAGGCCGTGGCCAACGGTGACGTCGACCTGGGTATCTTGATCTGCGGTACCGGCGTCGGGATTAGCCTGGCTGCCAACAAGGTCGAGGGCGTACGCGCCGTCGTGTGCTCCGAGCCCTTCAGCGCCAAGCTCTCCCGTATGCACAACAACACCAACGTGCTGGCCTTTGGCGCCCGCGTCGTGGGCTCCGAGCTCGCCAAGATGATTGTCGACGAATGGCTCGACGCCGAGTTTGAGGGCGGCCGCCACGAGCGTCGCGTCAATCTCCTCAACGAGATCGACCAGACCCGCGGACTAAAGATTGTCGACGAGGCCTAAAGACTTACAAAGCCATACGCTAGCGCCAGCCCCCGCCCGGAAGAAACATCCGGACGGGGCTCTTTAGTAGTTTTCTATGCGTTTACCAAAAATCTACCGGAATAAAAGGGCGCCGCGGTTGGAATTCCGCGGCGCCCAAGCCACACGCTAACAGCTTTAAGGAGTCAAAGCTGGTTTAGCCAAAGAAGCGCTTGATCTCGATCTCGGCGTTCTCCAGGCAGTCGGAGCCGTGGATCACGTTGGCGTTGACATCGACAGCGAAGTCGCCGCGAATGGTGCCGGGCGCAGCATCAAGCGGGTTGGTAGCGCCCATAAGGGTGCGCATCTTGGAAACAGCGGAGAGACCGGAAACGACCATCTTGACGACCGGACCGCTCGTCATAAAGTCGCAGAGACCGCCAAAGAAGGGCTTGTCGGCCAGATGGGCGTAGTGCTCCTCGACGGTAGCGCGCTCGAGCGTGGTCATCTCCATGCGCTCGATGACAAGGCCGCTGCGCTCAATACGAGCAACGATCTCGCCGATCTTGCGGTCGCGCACGGCGTCGGGCTTAATCATGATGAAGGTCTTCTCGATAGCCATAAGGTAGCCTTTCAAGTAGGTTCGCGCGTGCCCAAGTCCCATTCCGGCACCCGCCTGGACTGCATCGTAACAGAGTTTTAGCTGCAGTTAAACAAAAAGCTGTTTATTGAAACGCTGCAATTTATTAAAGCGCTCCATATGTGTCGCTTCTGTTTCGAAGCCCGATTAGAGTACCATCCGACCGCTCATCAACCACATCGAACAGAGCGGGCGGTCGGTTGCCACCCGCGAACGTACCCCCTTCACAACCTGCCCAAAGGTCCTACAGAAGTTCTCGACAAGCCCCTCCCCCATAGCAGCAAAATAGGGGCGCCCGCATCAGCAGACGACCGTAAAGCAAAAACGATTTATCAATAAATGGACAATACGTCTTCAGCCAAACCTCTACTTTGCCCCGTGACCCATCTCGACAACCTTGGTCAGCGATCCAAACACGCCCTCGTCGGCCACGAGCTGCGCCTCGGCACGCTGCAGCTGCACGGCAACGGCGGCAGGAGCGGTGCCGCCCTCGGTCGTGCGCGCGGCAACGATCGACGGGATGTCGAGTGCCTCGGTAATATCGCGCTCAAAGAGCGGGCTTGCCTCCTGGAACACCTCAAACGGCAGGTCCTCAAGATTGCAGCCGCGCTTCTCACACATCAGGACCAGATGGCCCACCACGGCATGCGCCTCACGGAACGGCAGGCCACGCTTGGCCAGGTAATCGGCAACATCGGTGGCGGCAAGATGACCCACACCGCACTCGCGCGCCATGGCATCCTCGTTGACGGTCCAAGTCGAAATCATACCGGCCATAACCGACAGGCACTGCATGAGCGTGTGAGCGGTATCGAGCGCGCCCTCCTTGTCCTCCTGCAAGTCCTTGTTATAGGCCAGCGGCAGGCCCTTCATGGTCACAAGCAGCTGCACCAGGTTGCCATACACACGGCCGCTCTTGCCGCGGATAAGCTCGGCAAAGTCGGGGTTCTTCTTCTGCGGCATGATGGACGAGCCGGTGGAGTACGAGTCGGAAAGCGTAATAAAGCCAAACTCGGAGCTCGACCACAACACGATCTCCTCGGAAAGACGCGACAGGTGCATGGCCATGACGGAGCCGGCGTAATGCAGATCGAGCAGGAAATCACGGTCGGAAACCGCATCGAGCGAGTTGGGAATCACACCCGCAAAGCCAAGCTCGGCAGCCGTCATCTGGCGATCGAGCGGATAGCTCGTACCGGCAAGCGCGGCAGCACCCAGCGGGCAGTTGTCGGCGGCATCAAAGGCGGCCTTCAGGCGCGTAAAGTCGCGCGCGAACATCCAGGAATACGCCAGCAGATGATGTGACAGCAGCACGGGCTGAGCGTGCTGCATATGCGTGTAGCCCGGAAGAATCACCTTGTCGTACTTCTTGGCCGCATCCACCAGCACATGGCGCAGCTCAAGATTGGCCTCCATGAGCTCCTTGGCCAGCGCCTTGACGCCCAGGCGCGTATCGGTCGCCACCTGGTCGTTGCGCGAACGCCCAGTATGCAAGCGCTTGCCAGCCTCGCCGATACGACGCGTCAGCTCGCTTTCGATGGACATATGAATGTCCTCGTCGTTGATATCAAAGGTGAAGTTGCCGGCATCGATATCCTGTTCGATTCCGGTCAGGCCCTCGGCAATCGCCTGCTCGTCCTCGGCGCTGATAATGCCCTGGGCCGCCAGCATCTTGGCATGTGCCTTAGATCCGGCGATATCCTGCTTATAGAGATGTTTGTCAACCGGCAACGACGCGCCAAACTCCTGCGTGACCTCGGCCACGCCTGCCTCAAAACGACCGCCCCAAAGAGCCATGGAACCGTCCCCTTTCATCAAATCCCAAAACAAGCGCCCAAAGCAATGCGCCCTGTCGCTAAAGCGATTTCTCAACCGCTAGTTTTGCATATTCCCCACCATGTGCGAGGCCATATAGCTAATTTGAGCTAATTTGCAAAGAAGTGACGCGCCATGCACTTGGCGCCCAACGTCTCCCTCCGAATGTTGCCCTGCGAACCATCGATCCAGGCCTTTAGGCTCATAGGAACGTCCTCGACCTTTGCAGCATCGAACTCGGGCGCGAGGGCAAGTAAAGCATGCGCGATAGCATTGAACATAATGGATACTCCCCATATATATAGGCGCAGGGCCGTCAAATTGATAGAAGGAGCCCCGCCGGACAACCCCGGCGGGGCTCGGAATCAGCCGCGGACGCGGCATCATATATGCGGGCGGAACGTAGGGGCCACCGATGTTAAGAAGTGTCAGCAAGCATAACGAAAGGTAGGGACCCCGTGCGCCCGTTATGTATCACGCGGATGGGCCGCGCGGATACCAAGGAAAGAGCCCTTAAGCCTGGGCGGCAGCAGAGCTGGGGCCCTGGACCTTAGCCCACGTCTTGAGCGACAGCGTATCGATCTCGATAAAGCCGGCGCTGGCCTTCTCGTCAAACGTGGTGTCGCGGTCGTAGGTAGCCAGACCGTAGTCGTAGAGGCTGAAGGGGCTCTTGCGGCCGACGACATGGCAGTTGCCCTTAAAGAACTTCAGACGGACAGTGCCGGTCACGAACTTCTGGGTATCGGCCATAAAGGCATCGAGCGCGTTTTTGAGCGGGCTGTACCACTGGCCGTTGTACACGGCGGTGGCCCAATCCTGCTCGAGCTTGATCTTGGTCTTGAGCAGGTCGCCCTCGACGCAGATGTCCTCGAGCGCCTTGTGGGCGGTGATGAGCGTCAGGGCGCCGGGAACCTCGTAGCACTCGCGGCTCTTAAGGCCCACCAGGCGATCCTCGACCAGATCGAGACGGCCAAAGCCATTGTCGCCGGAGATCTTGTTGAGGGCGATGACGATCTCGGAGAGCTTCATCTTCTTGCCGTCGACGGCGACAGGTTTGCCGGCCTCAAACTCAATCTCGGTGTAGGTCGGAGTATCCGGCGTGTCCTCGGGGTTCTTGGTCATTACCCAAGCGTCGTCGAGCGGCTCGTTCCAGGGATCCTCCAGGTGGCCGCACTCAATGGCACGACCCCACAGGTTGTCGTCGATGGAGTAGGGGTTGTCGTTGGCACCCTCGGGAACCGGCACGTTGTGGGCGTGGGCGTAGGCGACCTCGTCGGGACGGCACTTCAGGTCCCACTCGCGAACCGGGGCGATCACCTTGAGCTCGGGGTCGAGGGCCTTGACGGCGGCCTCAAAACGGACCTGGTCGTTACCCTTGCCGGTGCAGCCGTGGGCGACGTAGGTCGCGCCAAACTCGTGAGCGATCTCGACAAGCTTCTTGGCGAGCAGCGGGCGAGACAGCGCGGAGAGCAGCGGGTACTTGTTCTCGTACATGGAGTTTGCGGCGATGGCCTTAGTCAGGAACTCATCGGAGAACTCGTCGCGCAGGTCGAGCACCTGGCAATCGAGAACGCCAAGGTCAAGCGCCTTCTGCTTCTTGGCATCCAAGCCGGTCTCCTCCTGGCCCACGTTGCCGCAGACGCAAACGACATCGAGATTCTTCTCGTCCTGGAGCCACTTGACACATACGGATGTATCAAGACCACCGGAATATGCGAGAACGACTTTTTCCTTGCTCATGGCTGTTTCCTTTCGCCCTTGGTAGCTAGTTAGAACATCGGTCAGTTGCAAGTCATTTCGAGGTCAAAAAACCGTGCAATATCAGGTTAAATAGCAAAAAGCAGCACAGCATGCCCTAGAAACATGCAGCAATATCGTGCTAAAACCCAACGACCTCAAAATGACTCTGTTGGGGCATTTCACCCCATACGAACAGAGACGATTGTTATCGTCGTCGGGAAATTGCGCGCTGGCGTCGGATGGCATTATCTGCAGTGGTGATGATCTTTACGAACTGCATCTGCCTCTCCTTTCACCTATCGCCGGGCGCAATTCTAATATCGTAAACGGTACCTTTTCTTCGGTAAGCGGTTGTATTTCCGTCTCCGTTTTCGATGGTCGCTATATTACGCTAAAGTGCCCGCAGCACAAGCGACAAATTCAAATTTCTGAAAAGTTTTTTCATTACTTTGTGAAGCGTGGTGCAAATACGCTCCGTTCCTGCGACAATACGCTCAGTTACTGGTTGATGGTTATAACGTCTGAAACAATTTCGAAACGAAAGGCGCGCTTTTATGCAAACTTACGAATCGGACACCAATATCGGAAGCATTAAGATTCTCGCCGTCGACATGGACAAGACGCTGCTCACCGACAAGCGCGTGTTGCCGCAGGGTCTTGATGAGCGCCTGGACAAGCTCGCCGACGCAGGCATTGTATTCTGCCCCGCCAGCGGACGCCCCGCCCCCAAACTCGAGGAAATGTTCGAGAGCATTAAGAACCGACTTGCTTTTTGTCCCGACAACGGAGCCTGCGTCATCTATCGCGGCAGCTATATCTATAAGAGCAACATCGATGTGGCGCTGTATCAGCAGGTGCTCGCCCGTGCCTCGGAGGACCCGCGTGCCGTTCCCGTCTTGTGCTGCTACGACGAGTTCTATGTGCTCGCCCGCGACCATCAGTACCACGACGAGATCAGCGTGTACTACAACACGATCAACTACGTCGATAGCTTTGAGGGCCTTGATATCGAGTCCAACAAGATTTCGATCTTCTTCCCCGCCTACGATGCCGAGCCCGCGTTTCGCGAGAACTACAGCCCCGAGTTCTCGGACAAGCTCTACGTCACCAACGCCGGGCGCGAGTGGATAGACTTTATGAACCTGGGCGTCGACAAGGGGTCGGGCGTCGCGCACCTGTGCGAGCAGCTGGGCATTGATATCGCTGATGCCGCCGCCGTGGGTGATACGTACAACGACATCCCCATGCTGGAGCGCGTCGGGCATAGCTTTATCGTGGATAATGCCGAGGAGCACATGAACGCGCACGTCAAATGGCGCATTCCGAGCAACAACGACGGGGGCGTACTGACGCTCATCGACGCCATCCTGGCGGCTCGTTAACGGGGCTCGTCGGACCCGGCCGGGCGCCAAGATGGCGTCTTGAGTGTCTAGATACTTAGCTGAAATGATTTGAGCAGAGGGGAGCCCCTTAGTTGGAAGGGGCTCCCCTCTGTTTTGGTTACTGTGGGACAAATTAATCAGTAGTGTTTGTCCCAAATCTTAAGTATGTGGGGGCTTGCGTCTTGGGCGAGCTTGCCTTACCGAGTGCTTTCCTATTTGGCGTCGGCCCAGGTTACTCCGGTTGAGGCTTCGGCGATTAGGGGTACTCGGAGGTCTACGACGTGTTCCATGACGTCGCGGACCATGGCGGTGAGGCGCTCGACTTCATCGATGGGGCACTCAAAGTCCAGTTCGTCGTGTACCTGCAGGATCATATGGGCGGCAAAGCCTTCTTCTTCCAGGCGGCGGCTTACGCGGGCCATCGCGATCTTGATGATGTCGGCGGCGGTGCCCTGCATGGGGTGGTTCATGGCCGTGCGCTCACCAAAGCCGCGGAGCTGTGGGTTTTTGGCCTTGAGCTCGGGAATATGGCGTCTGCGGCCATACATGGTCTCGGCATAGCCCGTCTGCTTGGCTCGCGCCACCACATTGTCGAGGAACGTGCGCACGCCCGGGTAGGCCTCGTAGTAGCGATCGATCATATCGCGCGCCTCGGCCATCGAGATGTGCAGCGACTGCGACAGACCATAGGCCTGCTGGCCGTACACGATGCCAAAGTTCACGGCCTTGGCGCGGCTACGCAGGTCGGGTGTCACCTCGGACACCGGCACGCCAAATACGCGCGCGGCCGTCTCGGCATGGAAGTCCTCGCCCTCGTTGAAGGCGCGCACCAGGTGCTCGTCACCCGAAAGATGCGCGAGCAGGCGCAGCTCGATCTGCGAGTAGTCCACCGCCAAAAAGACGCTGCCCTCGCCCGCCGAGAACGCCGTCTTGACGGTGCGCCCCAGCTCCGAGCGCGTCGGAATGTTTTGCAGATTGGGGTCACTCGAAGACAAACGCCCCGTCGCGGTGATGGTCTGGTTGTACGTGGTGTGCACACGCCCGTCACCACGGCGCAGCGGGCCCAGCGTGTCCAGATAGGTCGACTTAATCTTGGACTTCTCACGCCAGTCCAAAATCAGGCGCACGATCTCGTGGTCGCGGGCAAGGTCGCTCAACACCTTGGCGTTGGTCGAATAGTAGCCGCGCTTGGTCTTTTTTAGGCCCTTGGTCGGAAGCCCCATAACATCAAACAGCACGTGCGAGAGTTGCATGGGGCTGCCGATGTTAAAGGTCTCGTCGCCGGCCAGGTCGCGAATGCTGCGCTCGACCTCGGCAATCTGGGTCGCCAGGCCCTCGGACAGGCTGCGCAGCCGATCGGGGTCCACGAGCATGCCCGCGCGCTCCATCTTGGCAAGCACCGGCACGAGCGGCATCTCGATTCCATCGAACACGTTGGCGGCGTTCTCGCGGGCCATGCGGTCACGCAGCGGTGCAACCAGCGCCAGCGTCAAGGCCGCCGTGCGAGCGGCGGGCGCAGGAGCGTCCTCGCCAGCACCCTCTGCGCCGCGCGCCGCAGGCAGCGCCATCTGCAGATACGTATCGGCCAGATACACCTCGTCAAACTCGGAGCGGTCGGAATCCAACAGGTAGGCGGCAACAACGGTATCGAAGATGCGCGTGGAATCGACTGCCAGCGGATCCATGAGCTCGAGCTCAGAAGAATCGATGGGCGAAAGCTCATGCAGAAGCGCCTTCATATCCGGGCTCGCCACACGGCCTTCCATAAACAGACGCGCGAGCACGCCGGCAATCACGCCGTGGGCGAAGTTGAAGCCCTCAACCTCAGCCGCCGCACCGCTGTCGCCCTCCTCGAGCGCAAACAGGCCCTTGGACGTCGCCAACCACAGCGTGCGCGTCAGCCCAAAGAGCGCGCCCTCTTCCTTGTCATCGTCCACCACGGCGGCGACCCACTCGCCGGCATCAATCACGCGGGAGACCTCAGCCGCAACGGCACCAAGCGCGCCAGCATCGCCGCCGGCTGCGCGCAAAACGGCGGGAATCTCAAACGTGCTGGCAGCAGCGCCACCCTCGTCACCGACCAGCGCCAAGAAACGGTTCTGCATGGCGGTGATACCAAGCGTACCCAGCGCCGCGGAAACCTCATCGGCAGAAAACGCCGGGAAGGATGTTTCGTCAAAGTCGAGCTCGACGGGCGCATCGGTGCGAATGGTTGCGACCTTGCGGCTCAGCAGCGCATCGTCGATGTGCGCACGCAGGTTCTCGCCCATCTTGCCCTTGACCTCGTCAGCATGCGCGATGACCTCGTCAAGGCTGCCGTACTGCGCGATGAGCGCGCTCGCCTTTTTGGGGCCGATGCCCGGTACGCCGGGAATGTTGTCCGACGTATCGCCCTTCAGACCGTAAAAATCGGGCACGAGCGCCGGCGTGATGCCGTGATACAGGTCGTCCACGCTCTCGGGCGTCATGATCGCCACGTCGGACAGGCCCTTGCGAGTCGAGACCACGTTGACGTGCTCGGTCACGAGCTGATACATGTCGCGGTCGCCGGTCACCAGCAGCATGTCGCAGCCGGCCTCCTCGCCCAGGCGCGCCATGGTTCCCAGGATATCGTCGCCTTCCCAGCCCTCGGACTGCAAAATGGGCACGTTGAGCGCGGCGAGCAGCTCCTTGATCATGGGGAACTGCGCGTGCAGGTCGGGGTCCATGGGCGGGCGCTGCGCCTTGTACTGCGGCAGCATCTCCATACGCACGCGCGGCTTGCCCTTGTCAAACGCCACGACAACGCCGTCGGGATTAAAGGCATCGATCATCTTGAGGAACATGTTCAGAAAACCAAAGATCGCGTTGGTGGGGCGACCGTCCGGCGCGTTCATGGTCGGCGGCACGGCGTGGAAGGCGCGATGCATGAGCGAGTTGCCGTCGATGACGGCAAAGGTACGGTGCTTTTCAGACATATTGAATACCTCGCTTTGGGCTGGGCACGGTTTGCTCACACCAGTTTACACGCTCCCCGCCCCGCGGCCACCGCACATCAGGCTTCCCTGCCGCCGCGGGCCCGCGCGTGATACGATGGCTCACGGTACATCAACCAGCACGATCGATCCGAAAGGAGCCTGCGTCATGGAGCGTCCCAGCGCATGGAAAAAGTACACGCCACAGCAGATCGAGGAGCTCGAGGAGCTTTGCCGCGGCTATAAGCAGTTTTTGAGTGAGAACAAGACCGAGCGCCTGTGCGTCAAGGCCGGTATCAAGATGGCCGAGGAGGCGGGCTACGTCAATCTGGAGACCGTGATCGCCGAGGGCCGCGCGCTCAAGGCCGGCGACAAGGTGTACGCCGCCAACCACGGCAAGGACCTCATGCTCGTCAACCTGGGCACCGCCCCGCTCGAGCAGGGCTTTAACATCCTGGGCGCCCACGTGGACTCGCCGCGCCTGGACCTCAAGCAGAACCCCGCCTTCGAGGCCGGCGACATGGCTTATCTCGACACGCACTACTATGGCGGCGTCAAGAGCTACCACTGGGTCGCTTCCCCGCTCGCACTCGTGGGCGTCATCTGCAAAAAGGACGGCACCACCGTCGACATCAACATCGGCGACAAGGCCGACGACCCGGTCTTTACCATCTCCGACCTGCTGATCCACCTCTCGAGCGAGCAGATGGCCAAGCCCGCCAAGGACGCCGTCGACGCCGAGATCCTCGACGTGATCGTGGGCGGCCGCCCCGTCAAGTTCGATGAGAACGACAAGGACGCTCCCAAGGAGCCCGTCAAGCAGATGTTCCTGGATATCCTCAAGGAGCAGTACGACGTCGAGGAGGAGGACTTCCTCTCCGCCGAGATCGAGGTCGTGCCCGCCGGCCCCGCCCGTGACATGGGCCTCGACCGCTCCATGATTCTGGGCTATGGCCACGACGACCGTGTCTGCGCCTATCCGTCCATGCTCGCCCAGATCAACGTCGCCAACGTGGAGCGCACGAGCATCACACTCATCGTCGACAAGGAGGAGATCGGTTCCGTGGGTGCCACCGGCATGACGAGCCGCTTCTTCGAGAACACCGTCGCCGAGATCATGACGCTCGCCGGCGAGGATAGCCCGCTGGCCCTGCGCCGCGCGCTCGCCCGCAGCCGCATGCTCTCCTCCGACGTGTCCGCCGGCTTCGACCCGGGCTACGCCGGCAAGTTCGAAACCAAGAACGCAGCCTTTATGGGTCGCGGCCTGTGCTTTAACAAGTACACGGGCAGCCGCGGCAAGGGCGGCTCTAACGACGCCGACGCCGAGTATGTGGCCCTCATCCGCGACATCATGGACGAGGCCGGCGTGGACTTCCAGACCTGCGAGCTCGGTCGCGTCAACGCGGGCGGCGGCGGCACCATCGCATACATCATGGCTAAGTACGGCATGAACGTCATCGACTCTGGCGTTGCCGTCCTGTCCATGCACGCCCTGTGGGAGGTCGCTAACAAGGCCGATATCTACGAGGCCTATCGCGGCTACAAGGCCTTCATCGAGCGCGCGTAACCAACCCTTCATCAGTTGCGGTGAAATACAGACTAAACTGGCCCATAAACGGCCAAAACAGACCGTATTCCACCGCAACTTCCTTTTTGGCAGAGGAGAGTCCATGCTGCAGGTCGTCATTTCGCCCGCCAAGCAGATGCGCGCGGCCCAAGATGCTTTTGAAGTCCTGGGCATTCCACCCTTTGCGCGCGAGACGGCTCGCCTCCACCGCGCACTGCTAGATATCGAGCGGAATGAAGGCAGCGACAGCCTGCAGGCGCTATGGAACGTGAGTGACAAACTGCTGGGGCCTTGCCTCAACACCCTGCATGAGTTCGGGCCCATCCTGAAAAACGGCGATCTCGACAATCCCGCACTCGCCTGTCACCTCTCCCCTGCCGTCATGTCCTACCACGGCATTCAATACCAGAGCATGGCGCCCGAGGTGATGGATTCCGCGCAGCTCGCATGGCTGCAAGACCATCTGTGGATCCTCTCGGGCCTTTACGGGTGCGTTCGCCCCTTTCATGCCGTCGAACCATATCGGCTGGAAATGGGCGCGAAGCTCGCCGTTGACGATGCCCGAGACCTCTATGCGTTTTGGAGCGACAAGCTCGCGCGGGCTATCGCCCCGGCAGGCTCAAACACCACGATCGTCAACCTCACCAGCGTAGAGTACGCCAAAGCCGTTCTGCCCCATCTCGCGGGCGACGCCACGGTCGTCACGTGCCTCTTTGGCGAAGGCATCCGCAACGGCAAGCCCATCCAGCGCTCGACCGCCAGCAAAAAGGCGCGCGGCTCCATGGTGCGGTGGATGGCAGAAAACAAGCTCGAGGATGTAAGCGAACTTACCGCATTCAACATCGGCTATCGGCACATCCCCGAGCTTTCAGACAAAAACACCCTGGTTTTCATGAACGCGCAGGCACAATAGGCCCGCCGTTTCCAAACACTCCGTTACTCCGCCAAGGCATCGGCCTTTGCAATCTCGCTCGTCGAGCCATCTTGGTAGGTAATCTTAACGTGCTCTACCTCGGACACCGCAACACCCGATGGGGGCTCCAAGCGCCATTCCGTCAGCGCGATATCCATAGTCGTAGGCACGTCGCCCTGATTCTTGAGCTTCACCGTCAGCGTTTTGAGCGCCGCATCATACGTCACGCGTTCGATTTCCTCACCAGGAATAGACCCACCGCTCAGCTGCAATTGCACAAACTCGTCGCGCGGATACCAATAGTCGCCCGGCGCGGCAACGGTATTGCCGCCCGCGACCTTCACCGTCATTATCGGCAGGCTATCATCGGCCTCGAACTCCCATGCAGCGCCGCCGCGACCACCAAACGTCCAGATACAAACGGCAATCACCAGCACGGCAAGCACCGCAAAACCAATCGCGACAAGGCCATGGTGCGCACGGCTTTCCTCGGCCGATACATCCCATTGCGTCTCTCGATATAGATGCTTGTCTTCCATGTTCGCCTCCCCATGGGCATGCTGATCGCGTCAATCGTACCCATTCAGGCTATACTTGAGCCCATGACATAACGGGGAGCTTGCAGGACAAGACGGCAGGCTGAGATTGGGCGCGCCCGCCCTGACCCGCAAACCTGATATGGGTAATGCCAACGAAGGGAGCCGTGCCAATGAGCACACAGACCGAGCCCAAGCTCGTCACGCAAATCGACTTCGCCCGCGCCGGGCAGATCACGCCGCAGATGAAGGAAGTCGCCGAGCGCGAGCATCGCGACCCCGAGTACATCCGCGAGCGCGTGGCCGACGGCCGCATCGCCATTCCCGCCAACATCGTGCACATCAAAAAAGGCATGCGCGCCTTTGGTGTCGGCGAGGGCCTGTCTACTAAGGTCAACGTCAACCTGGGCATCTCGGGCGATAAAGCCGATGCCGCCGAGGAATGGAAGAAGGTCAAGATCGCCGAGGACTTTGGCGCCGACGCCATCATGGACCTTTCCAACTCGGGCAAGACGCGCCAGTTCCGCCAGCAGCTCATCGACGAGACGCCGCTCATGGTGGGCACCGTCCCCATGTACGACGCCATCGGCTACATGGAAAAGCCGCTGGTCAAGCTTACCAAGGATGACCTGTTCGAGGTCGTGCGCGCGCACGCCGAGGACGGCGTGGACTTTATGACCATCCACTGCGGCATCAACAAGTCGGTCACCAAGACCTTTAAGGAGACCGGCCGCTTGATGAACATCGTGAGCCGCGGCGGCTCGCTGCTGTTTGGCTGGATGGAGGTCACCGGCAACGAAAACCCCTTCTACGAGTACTTTGACGAGCTGCTCGAGATCTGCCACGAGTACGACGTGACGATTTCGCTCGGCGACTCCTGCCGCCCGGGCTGCCTCTACGACTCCAACGACGCCACCGAGACCGCCGAGATGATCGAGCTGGGCAAGCTGTGCAAGCGCGCCTG
>CABRZN010000021.1 GCA_902475445.1 uncultured Collinsella sp. | reverse complement strand
TGCACTTCGACCAGGAGGGCTACCTCGAGGACGGCAGGAACGTCTACGAGGCCGGCAAGAAGATGACCGCCCTGGCCGACCGCGTGCACGAGGAGGGCTACGACGCCGTCTTCCTGATGGGCGTCGGCGGCACCTGGGACGAGTTCATGCAGCTCGAGTACCTCATGAACAAGTTCGGCGACCGCGACCTCGAGGTCTACCTGATCCACGCCGCCGAGTGGAACGTCATGGGCCACAAGCGCATGACCGAGCGCTCCGTCGTGCTGACCGCCTCCGAGTCCGGCACCACCCCCGAGGTCCTCGAGGCCATCGGGAAGATGAAGGCCATGGGCGTGCGCGTCTACGCCATGACCAACCCGGAGGGCAAGATCGGGCGGGCCGTGGGCGCCGAGAACTGCGTCATGATGGCCTCCGACCACGGCGCCGGCGGCTGCGAGAAGGGCTACTACCTCGCCGACTGCTTCGGCCTGCGCCTGCTCAACCGCCGCGGCTGCTTCCCCAAGTTCGACCTGTTCATCGAGCAGACGAAGGACGTCTGGAAGGACATGCTCGACATCCGCAAGCGCTTCGAGCCGCGCGCCGAGGAGCTCGCCAGGAAGTACGCGCTGGCCGACTACACCATGTTCATCGGCTCGGGCGCGCTGTGGGGCGAGACCATCCTGTACTCCATGTGCCTGCTCGAGGAGATGCAGTGGAAGCGCATCCGCCACATCACCTCGCACGACTTCTTCCACGGCACCCTCGAGCTGCTCGAGCCCGGCGTCCCGGTGTTCCTGTTCATGGGCGAGGACGAGTGCCGCGCCCTGGACGAGCGCGTCCGCGCCTTCCTCACCAGCGGCGTGACCGGCGACGAGGACTACGTCATCATCGACACCGCCGAGTACGCGATCCCCGGCCTCGACGACGACTTCCGCGTCATCGTGTCCCCCTGGATCCTGTCGGTGCTCACCACCGACCGCCTCTCGCGCAACTACGAGCTGGTCACCAAGCACAACCTCAAGTACCGCCGCTACTACCACCAGTTCGACTACTAAGAGCTGGTCGCGGGTCCGATATCTTGGCTGGTTGATATCTCGACCCTACACAAGGGCGTCCGTGTTCGCGCGGGCGCCCTTTTTGCGTTGGGGCATGCCGGCCGCTAGTGCGAGTGGCTCTGCGGGGCTGGTCGGGAAAGTGCGTCCCGGAATTAGCGCCCAGAGTGGGATGCGGTTTCCGGTAGAAGCCTTAGCGGAAAGCTCGTCCCGGAATTAGGGCCTGGAATGGGACGCCGTTTCCCGTTGGGATGGGTTTCGGAAAGTGTGTCCCGTTCTGAGCGTCTATTCTGGGATGCGGTTTCCCGTTGAGGCTTCAAGTGGAAAGCGTGTCCCGGAATGGTCGCTCGAAATGGGGCGCGCTTTCCCATATGTTTCCAAATGAATACGCTGTGAGCGGCGGGAGACGATTCTCCCCGCAAGCACTCTAGTATGCTAAAGTACCCAGAAGACCGGCGGAGCTATGCCGGTCTTCTGTTCTATATGAAGCACGACATGAGGAGGCTCACCAGATGACGGCCACACCGTGGGGATTCCGGGACATATTGCCCGAGGAGGCTCAGGCGCGCGAGGAGATTGCGCTGACGGTGAAGGGCTGTTTTAGGGAGCATCATTACCTGCCGGTTGAGACGCCGCTGCTCGAGGACAAGGGTTCGCTCGAGGAAGGTGGCCGCATCGCGGACACGCCGTTCAAGCTTTTTGACGACGACGGCCGTCTGCTGGTGGTCCGTCCCGACAACACGCTGCCCATCGTGCGCCTGGTCTCGACCCGTATGCGTGCGGCCGACCTGCCGCTGCGCCTGCGCTATGAGGCGCCGGTGGTTCGTGAGTGCCAGCGCAATGCCGGCGGTTCGCGTCAGTTTACGCAGTTGGGCTTTGAGCTCATCGGTGCGGGCGATACCGCGGGCGACGTGGAGATTGTCTCGCTGGTCGCCGAGGCCGTGCGCAAGCTGGCACTGCCCGATGCGCGCATTATCGCAGGTAGCGTGCGTCCGTTTAAGGACTTGCTCGCGGCATGCGAAGATCGCGAGCTGGCTGCCGAGGCGCTGCGTTGCGTGCACGCCAACGACTTTGTGGGCCTCGACGCCCGCGTGGCGGAAAGCAACGAGCCCGAGGCCGTGAAGGCCGCCATTAGCGAGCTGCCGCGCCTGCATGGCGGCGCCGAGGTGCTCGACCGCGTTGACGCACTGTTGGCGGCGGCCGGCATCGTCGCGCCGCTCACGCGCGAACTGCGTGCTCTGGTTGAGGGTCTGTCTCCCGAGGATGCTCAGGTGCTGTCCTTCGACTTCTCCATCATGAATTCTTTCGATTACTACACGGGCCTGGTCTTTAAGGCCTATGCCGGTGGCCTGCCCGATCCGGTGGGCTCGGGCGGTCGCTACGACTCTATCTTTACCGGCGCGTTCGGCGACGGCATCGAGGTGCCGGCGGCGGGCTTCGCCTTTTCGCTCGAGCGTCTGGAGGCCGCGTGCACCTCTGCCGAGGACGCCGCCTCCGATGGTGACCACGCCGTGGGCCGCGGCGCCGAAGGCCCGCTACGCATCGCCGTGCCCAAGGGCTCGCTTAAGGCCGACACGCTCGACGTGCTCGAGGCCGCGGGCCTGGACGTCTCTGAGCTGCGCGATCCCGGCCGTCACCTGATCGTGCGCGGTCGCGACACGCGTGCCGGCGAGGGCACGGTCGGAGATATCGAGTTTGTCATCGTGCGTCCCAGCGACGCGCCGGCTTTTGTGGGCTGCGGCGGTGCCGACTGCGGCATCTGCGGCTGGGATTCGCTCATCGAGGCCGACCTCAACCTGCTGCAGCTCGTCGATCTGGGCTATGGCCTGTGCACCTTCATTGAGGCGGAGCCCGCATGGCGCGCCGGCCAGGCCGAGCGCAACTATGCCCGCCGCGGCTCGCTGCGCGTGGCTACCAAGTACCCGCGCATCGCGAGCGCCTGGTATGCCGAGCGCGGCGTGAATGCCGATATCGTTTCGCTGCACGGCAATATTGAGCTGGGCCCCATTGTCGGTATGACCGACCGCATCGTGGACATTACCGCCACGGGCGCGACCCTGCGCGACAACGACCTGGTCATCACCGGCCGCATCATGGATTGCACGGCGCGCTTCTTTGTCAATCCGGGCTCCGCGCGCTTGGATCCGCGCGTACGCAACCTGGCCGATCGCCTGGCGGCGGCCGTGAAGGATAAGCATTTCGAGCCCGTCGCGGGCTCGGCACAATAGCGCGAGCGCGCACGGGCGCCCCGACGTCCGGGCCGCGGACCGATTGGTGCTGCCGCCCGGTATTTCGTTTTTCGAACGCAACCTCAACCGATAGGGGATACCGATATGAAGACCATCAAACTTGCTCCCGGCGAGCGCCTCGTCACCAACCAGCTCAACCGCAAGGGCGTGCTTCCGCAAAACATCGTCGACGCCGCCCGTGATATCGTGGCCAACGTGCGCGCCAACGGCGATGCCGCGGTGCGCGATTACTGCCAGCGTTTTGACGGTGTCGAGTTGCAGAGCTTCCGCCTTCCGCAGGAGCAGATCGATGCTGCGCTCGAAGGCCTCGACCCCGCTTTTGTTGCCGCGTTGGAGAAGGCCGCGCGCCAGATTCGCGAGTTCCACCAGCGTGAGGTCGAGCAGAGCTGGTTTACCACGCGCCCGGACGGCACGATGCTCGGCGTTAAAGTGACCCCGCTTGCCGCAGCCGGCATCTATGTGCCGGGCGGCCGTGCGCAGTATCCCTCCACCGTGCTCATGAACGCTATCCCCGCCAAGGTGGCCGGCGTTAAGCGCGTGGTCATGGTGACTCCGCCGCAAAAGGACGGCCTGATCAGCCCGTATACGCTCGCGGCTGCCAAGCTCGGCGGCGTGGACGAGATCTATATGGTGGGTGGCGCCCAGGCCGTGGCTGCGCTGGCGTACGGCACCGAGACCATTCCGCGTGTCGATAAGATCACCGGCCCGGGCAACGCCTTTGTCGCCGCGGCCAAGCAGATCGTGTCGGGCGACGTGGGCATCGACATGGTCGCCGGCCCGTCCGAGGTCTGCGTGCTGGCCGATGCCACGGCCAAGCCCATGGTGGTCGCGGCTGACCTGATGGCTCAGGCCGAGCACGATCCGCTGGCCGCCTGCTATCTGGTGACCTGCGATGAGCAGTTTGCGCGCGAGGTCGAGGCGGGTATCGATATTCTGGTGGCGCAGTCGCCGCGCGCCGAGATCACGCGTGCCTCGCTCGATAACGAGGGCACCATCGTGGTGGCCGCCGACATGGCCGCCGCCGTCGAGGCCGTGAACACCGTGGCGCCCGAGCACTTGGAGCTGCACTGCAAGGACGCGATGGGCCTGCTCGGAGGCATTCGCAACGCTGGCGCCATCTTTGTGGGCGCCTGGAGCTCCGAGCCGCTCGGCGATTACGTCGCCGGCCCCAACCACACGCTGCCGACCGGCGGCACGGCCATGTTCTCCAACCCGCTTTCGGTGGAGGAGTTCGTCAAACGCTCGAGCGTTATCTGCTATACGCCCGAGGGCCTGCTTTCCGACGCTCCCGCTACGCAGCGTCTGGCCGAGGCCGAGGGCCTGTGGGCACACGCGCTTTCGGCCGCATTGCGCCGTCGCGTACTGGAGCAGGGCGAAGATGCCGTGAGTGCCGAGTCGCTGGCCGCAGCCGATCTGACCAAGGTCGCCTGGCCGGGCGATACGACCGCGACGGTTGCCGAGGGCGTGGATCTGGCGGCGGCTGCGGGCGAGGATGGCGCCCCGACCGGCAAGGAGGCCTAATATGGCCGAGCTGACGCCTCGCATGAAGGAGCTTGTCCAGCCCTATCTGGCCGGTATTGAGCCCTACGATCCCAACTTTACGCCCACGCGCATCAACCTTTCGGCCAACGAGAACACCTATCCCGTGCCGGCCGGCGTGCGCGAGGCGGTTGATGCGGCGCTTGCCGCTACACCGCTCAACCGCTATCCCGATCCCATGTCCAACGACCTGCGCGACGAGCTGGCCGCCTGGCATGGCGTGACGCGCGAGAATATCTGCGTGGGCAACGGTGGCGACGAACTGCTCTATAACTACCTGCTGGCGTTTGGCGGCGCGGGGCGGACCCTGCTCAACTGCCCGCCGTGCTTTAGCGAGTATGCGTTCTTTGCATCGCTCTGTCAGACCGAGGTGCGCGACGTGTGGCGCGATCCCGCGACCTTTGAGCTCGACCAGGCAGCTGTGCTCGCGGCCGCACCCGGGTGCAACCTTGCGATCGTGACCTCGCCCAACAATCCCACGGGCGATGTGGCGCCGCTCGACTTTGTCGCTGCCCTGTGCGATGCGTGCCCCGGCATGGTGATGGTCGACGAGGCCTACGTTGAGTTTGCCGACGATTCGTTTGGCGCGGCCACCACGGCACAGGGACTTATCGCCGAGCATCCCAACCTGGTGATTTTGCATACGCTGTCCAAGGCGTTTGGCGCCGCCGGCACGCGTCTGGGCTATGTGATCGCGGCGTCCGAGGTCATCGACGTGTTCGCGGCGATTCGCCAGATCTACTCGGTCAACGTGCTGAGCCAGGCGGCGGCACTTGCCTGCGTGCGTGCCCGCGATGCGTACGCGCCCGTGGTGGCACAGGTCGCATCCGAGCGCGAGCGCGAGCTGTGCGCCCTGCGCGCAATGGCTGCCGAGGGCCTGCCCGTGGAGGCATGGCCGAGCGCGGCGAACTTTGTGCTCGTGCGCACGCCGCACGCCACGCGCGTGCGTGAGCGTCTGCGCGACGAGTACTCGATTTTGGTGCGCGACTTTAGCTACGCGCCGGGGCTTGCGGACTGCCTGCGCATTACCGTGGGCACGCCGCGGGAAAACGACGAGGTGCTGGCTGCGTTTGCCGCGCTGGTGAAGGAGGAGATGTAGATGGACCGCTATGCCGAGGTAACCCGCAAGACGGGCGAGACCGACATTGTCGTCAAGCTCGACCTGGACGGATCTGGCGTGTGCGATATCTCGACCGGCGTGCCGTTTTTCGACCACATGCTCAACGCTTTTGGCCGCCATGGTCTGTTCGATCTGACGGTGCACGCGGTAGGCGACGTGGAGGTCGATGCGCACCACACCGTCGAGGACACGGGTATTGTGCTGGGCGAGGCGTTTTGCCGGGCGCTGGGTGACAAGGCGGGCATTACACGCTTTGCCGATGCGGCTATTGCCATGGACGAGACGCTCGTGATGGCCGCCGTGGATATCTCGGGTCGCGGGCAGGCCTATTGTGAGCTGCCCGTGCCGACCGAGCGCGTGGGTAGCTTCGATACCGAGCTGGCCGTCGAGTTCTTCTATGCCTTTGCGCGCGATGCCAAACTCACGCTGCATGTGCGCGAGCTGGCGGGCGGCAACTCGCATCACATTATCGAGGCCGCCTTTAAGGCCGTGGGCCGCACGATGCGCCACGCCTGCGAGCTCGATCCCCGCGTGCAGGGAATCCCCAGCACCAAGGGCTCGCTGTAACCGCTGCAACCGCCGTAAGGGCAAAAACCACCACGAAGGTACCTGTCCCCTTTGTGGTGGTTTTGGATGATGAGAAGTGGAGGGGTCGCGTGGGCGAACCGAAGATCGTGGTGGTCGACTACCACAAGGGCAACTTGTCGAGCGTCGTGCGCGGGCTTGCACGCGCCGGTGCCGCCGCCTGCACGTCGGACGATCCGGAGCGGATCCGCAACGCCGACGGCCTGGTCATCCCGGGCGTGGGCGCGTTCTATGACGCGATTGCCTTTATGCGCCAGGGCGGCGAGGCGGACGCAGTGCTCGATGCCGTCGCCGCCGGAACTCCGCTGCTCGGCATCTGCCTGGGCCTTCAGCTGTTTTTTGAGCGCGGTAACGAGGGTGTTGCCGCGGACGGCGACGCCCCCGAGCAGGCTGGCGGTCCCTGGGTCGATGGCCTGGGCATCATGCGCGGTTCGTGCACGCGCTTGGAGTCGAGCCGCCTGAAGGTGCCGCATGTGGGCTGGGACCAGGTGCACATGGCGCCCGCCGGTTCGGCCGATCCGCTGCTTGTCGGATTTGCCGAGGGTGCCAACATGTACTTCACCCACAGCTACGCGGTGGCCGACGACGCCGATGCCGCCGATGTGCTGGCGCGCACGCACTATACGCGGAGCTTCCCGTGCATCGTGCGTCATGGCAACGTGTGGGGCTGCCAGTTCCATCCCGAGAAATCCTCCGCGCTGGGTCAGCGCATCCTTAAGAACTTCGTCAACATCGTCGAGGAGGTTGGCCGATGATCCTGTTTCCCGCAATCGATCTGATCGGCGGCAAGGTCGTGCGCCTGGAGCGCGGCGACCGCAGCCGCTGCAAGGTATATTCCGACGACCCCGTCGCCGTCGCCCGCTCGTTTGCCGAGCAGGGCGCGAGCTGGGTGCACGTCGTCGACCTGTCCGCTGCCTTTGGCGAGGACGAGGACGCATGCGCTGCCAACTCGGCGGCGATCAAGGCTATCTGCGGCGTCGACGGTCTGTCCGTGGACGTGGGCGGCGGCGTTCGCTCACTCGCACGCATCGATGAGCTGGCAGGCTATGGTGCTCGCCGCATTGCGCTGGGCACCGTGCTGGTGACCGAGCCGGGATTTGCCGAGGTGGCGGCGCAAGGCTTTGGCGAGTTACTGGTGGCAGACATTGCCGCCCGTGACGGCCAGGTCAAGGTGAATGGTTGGCGCGACGGCGCGGGTGTGGCGCTCGACGACGCCGTGGCGCAGCTCACCGAGCTGGGCTTTAAGCATCTGGTGTATACCGACATCGCGCGCGATGGCATGCAGACGGGCATCGACGTGGCGGCGTATCGCCATGTGGCCGAGGTCGCGGGCTTTCCCGTCGTGGCTTCGGGCGGCATCTCGACGCTCGACGATATCTGCGCACTGGCCGCGGTGGGCGAGGGCGCGATTGAAGGTGCCATCACCGGCCGTGCGCTCTACGAGGGCAACTTTACGCTGGTACAGGCGTTGGCCGCTGCCCGAGGGGAGGAGTAGCCCATGCTTACCAAGCGCGTGATTCCCTGTCTGGATGTTAAGGACGGCCGCGTGGTCAAGGGCGTCAACTTTGTGAGCCTGCGCGATGCGGGCGACCCGGTGGAGCTGGCCCGTGCCTACGACCGCGAAGGTGCAGACGAGGTCGTCTTCCTGGACATTACCGCCACGAGCGACAACCGCGCGACGACCATCGAGATGGCGGCGCATGCGGCCGAGGAGCTCGCTATTCCCTATACCGTGGGCGGCGGTTTTCGCGACCTGGCGGGCATGCGAACCATGGTGGCGGCCGGTGCCGACAAGGTATCGCTCAACTCTGCCGCCGTGCGCGACCCGTCGCTGATCAGCCAAGCTGCCGCGGCGTTTGGCAGCCAGGCCGTGGTCGTGGCGATCGATGCCAAGCGCGTCGGCCTGCCTGGGCAGCCGGATGCCGACAAGTGGGAGGTTTTTACCGCAGGAGGCCGCAACGCCGCGGGTATCGATGCGGTGGCATGGGCCGAGGAGGCGGCTCGTCGCGGCGCCGGCGAGATTCTGCTGACCAGCATGGACCGCGACGGCACCAAGGCCGGCTTTGACCTGGCGCTCACCCGCGCCGTGGCGCGCGCGGTGCCGATCCCGGTGATCGCAAGCGGCGGCGTGGGCACGCTCGAGCATTTTGCCGAGGGCGTGATCGAGGGCGAAGCCGACGCCGTACTGGCGGCCAGCGTCTTTCACTTTGGAACTTTCAGCATTCGCGAAGTCAAAGAATATATGGCCTCTCAAGGCATCCCTGTCAGGTTGGACTTCTAGCGCTGCGGCTTGCCCAGGCGCCCGACCTTCCGGCTCCAACCCTCCTCGCGTACTTTAAGTACGCGTCGTCGGGCTTGTCGCTCGGAATCTCGGGCACCTGGACAACCCTCGCCGACCTGCGAAGTTTGAATTTGGGGAGAGAAATGGAAGAGATAACCGATCCTTCAAAACTTACGTACGACGCCCACGGGCTGATTCCTTGTGTGGTTCAGCAATATGACACCGGCGAGGTGCTTATGGTTGCTTGGATGAACGAGGAATCGGTGGGGCTGACACTCAAGACCGGGACCACGTGGTTTTGGAGTCGCAGCCGTCAGGAGCTCTGGAACAAGGGCGCGACGAGTGGCAACATGCAGGAGGTCAAGGAGCTCTGGGCCGACTGCGATAGCGATACGCTGCTGGTCAAGGTGGACTCACCGGGCCCGGCCTGCCATACCGGCAACCGTACCTGCTTCTTTAAGCGCGTGGAAGGGGGAGTGCGATGAAAGTCGTGACGCCGTTCGAGGTCGCCGACTGCAACACCGAGCTCCTCCGCGCGGGCGTGCCATGCCGCGTGCACCTGACTGATGCCTGCGGGGCGCAGTCGCTTTGGCTCGAGGCCGAGAAGGAAAGGCTCAATGAGGCCCATGCCGTCATCGTCGAGTTCTTTGAGAAAAAGGGCGCAAAGCCTCGGTTCGATGAGACCGGTACCTACTTTACGCTGCAGTAACGAGAGGAAATAACCATGGGAGTCAGAACAGCTAACGTGCAGCCGGGAAATATCGGAGAGACGCTGACGGGGCTGGCCGAGGTGATTCACGGTCGTCGCGACGCATCGCCGCAGGAGAGCTATACCGCGCGTCTGCTGACCGACGTCGAGGACGAGCTTCTCAAGAAGCTTGCCGAGGAGGCGAGCGAGGTGATCATGGCCTGCAAGGATAACGACCACGATCACATCCGCTACGAGGCCGGCGACCTGGTCTACCACCTGCTCGTAACCCTTGAGCGCTACGGTATCACCCTCGACGAGCTTGCCGGCGAACTCAACGCCCGCCGCCACTAGTCGTTTGGGACAGTCTTTGTTGGTGTAACGGGGTCATGGAAGTTGCGGTGAAATAGGGACTGTTTAAGCGCTTCATCAGGCAAAACAATCCCTATTCCACCGCAACTTATGAAGGGATGGTTAGGCGAGGGGCGTGGATTCCCATTCGCCGGTGGGGTGGGGGATATCGAAGGCCCGGTAGCCGCAGTCGTAGGCGTGGGCCTGGGCCTCGCGGATGTTCCAGCAGATGTCGCAGGCGCGGTGCGCGTCCGAGCCAAAGGTGATGGGCACCTCGGCATGGGCGAAGCGGCGCAACAGCCCGGTCGCGGGGTAGTAATCGTCGAGCCCCTTGCGCGGTGCGGCGGTCGAGACCTCAACGCGGCGACCCGTATCGTGGGCGCATTCGGCCATCTGCTCCCAAAACGGCGCGGGGTCAAAGTCGGGTGCAAAGCCGTCCTTCGAAAAGCGCATGACCAGGTCGGGATGGGCCATCGCGTCAAAGTTGAGTGAGCTTTCGCAAGCACGGCACCAGTCGTCGACGTAGCACTCCCACACGCCGCGCACGCCTAAGTTTTCCCAAACATGCAAGTTGGTATCGTCGTCGATCCAACCGCAAAGGGAATCGGGTGTATCGGGGCGCGCGACGTCCTCTGTCCCTGCCGTGCCCGCGGCGCCTGCCGCAATATCGCCCGGGTTGCCAATCCAGTGCACGCTGCCCAGACGTACGACGGCGCCCTGGGACCAGTGCTCTACCAAGGGCTCGCAGCCCTCGTACCAATCGCATTCAAAACCGTAGATAAAGGTGAGCTCCGGCGCAATCTGCGCGGCGAGTTTGCGGGCGTCCTCAAAGGCCAAACGATGTGCCGGCAAGTCGCCCTCGACGACCTGCACCTCGCAGTTAGCATCCATACTGGCGGGCAGGGTAAGGTGGTCGGTCGAGACCATGACGCGGCAGCCGGCGGCAGCAGCGGCACGGACGTTGTCCTCGAACGAGGCGTGCCCGTCCGAGAACGAGGTATGAGTATGGCAATCGACCAGCGGGCAGGCGGGCATGGTGACTCCTTTGCATTTGGTGAATCCGCTCCATTGTAATGGTGCAGCTCTCAACACGCCGCGCACGCCGGGTGCCGAAATCGAGTGGAAAGGCGGGGCGGCGCGTGCCGGCGCCGGCGACTACTTGCTTCGTGCCGCCGCGCGTTTGGCCTGCACTGTTACCATCGCGTGTCTCACGGCGGTGATGGGGCGATAGCGGATCATACGCGGTCCCGACCAACGCATAACCTCGCGGATCTTCTCGCGCATGGCAGGCCGGTAACAATGCGAAGGACAGGCCGAGCAAAATGTCTTGGTGCCCATGTGCGGGCAGTGCTCAATGCGCGCGATGGCGTATTTCTGCAGCTCGGCGCATTCGGGGCAGAGCGTAATGGTTCGAAGGCCGAGTTTCACGCGCACGGACTCATCGTCGCCAGCCTGTTCGACCACATGCCCGCCGCCATGATGCCCACGACACCACAGCGCAATCATCTGCGACACCATTTGGGCCTCACGCTCACGTTTGCGTGCTAGCTCCGGTGTGTCGACTGGGCGCGCCATTAGCTCAGCCTCCCGTGCTCGACCGAAAGCGAGAAATCGGCAAACGCGCAGGTGCTGGCACGGTGGCTCACGAGCACAATGGTCTTGCCGCGGCGCTTGAGCTCGTCGATTGCCTGCATCACGGACGCCTCGTTGAGAGCATCGAGCGCGCTGGTGGGTTCGTCGAGCAAGATGAAGGGTGCGTCGTTGAGGAAGATGCGCGCAAGGCCGATGCGCTGGCGCTCGCCGCCCGAAAGCGAGTCGCCCAGCTCGGCAACGGGCGTGTCGAGTCCCTGCGGCAGACGGTCGATGAGCGTGGTGAGTGAGGCGGAGCGGCAAGCGTCGAGCAGCTCGGCATCGGTGGCGTTGGCGTGCGCGACCAGCAGGTTCTCGCGTACGGTGCCGCAGAACAGATGCGTGTCCTGGGTCATATAGGCCTCGTGGCTGCGCAGGCTCGCCGTGTTGATGTGGCGGGCATCGACGCCGCTCACCGTGATGGTGCCGGCTGCGGGGTCCCAAAAGCGCATGAGCAGCTTAAGCAGCGTCGACTTGCCCGAACCCGAGCGCCCCATGATGCAGGTCATGGTACCGGGCGCAAAGGTGCAGGTCACGTCGTCGAGGATGAGACTCGCAGCGGTGTCGTTCGCGACCTGCTCTGTGGCGCCCGCACCGCCCGCGTCCACGCCGCCCGCATAGCTAAAGCTCACATGCTCGGCTGCGGCGCCGGCAAACTCAACGTTCTGTCCATCGGCGACCTCGGCGCACTGGGGCTGCTCGTCGAGCAAATCGAGCACGCGTGCGCCCGAGGCGAGCGTCTCCTGCAGTGAGGCACCCAGGCGGCTCACGGCCATCACCGAGCCAAACGACGACACAAAGGTAAAGACGGCGACAAACGCTGCGGCAAAGTCAATCGTTCCCGCAGCCACCAGCTGCAGCGCACGCCCGAGCATCACCAGATTAGCCACAAGAATAAGCGCATCGGCTACGGCCTCGCTGACCGCCTGGCGGCGCTTGAGGCGCGCGTCCACGGCGCCGACTTGCTCGGTCAGCTTGCCCAGGGCACGGCTGCGATCGGTGCCACCGGCAAACTGGATGGTCTCGCCCGCGCCGCGCAGGCTGTCGAGTACAAAGGCGCCCAGCTTACCGGCGCCCTCGCGGCTCTGGCGGCCGGTGGTGCCGCATGCCTTGGCCGAGGTCAGGGGCAGCAGCACGCCCAGGACCGCGTAGGCCACGAGCGCGATGCCCGCGAGCTCGGGGCTCACAGCCAGCAAAAAGCCCTCAAACACAACGGTGCAGACCAGAGCTATGGCAATGGGCGAGATGGTGTGCGCGTAGAAGACCTCGAGCAGCTCGATATCCGAGGTGACCAGGCTCACGAGCTCGCCCTTGCCGCGGCCCTCGAGCTTGGCGGGGGCGAGCTGGCGCAGGGCGCCAAACACCAGGTCGCGAACGTGCGCGAGCAGACGGAATGCGATGTAATGGTTGCAGAGCTGCTCGCCGTAGTGGAGCGGCCCGCGTGCGATGCCGCAGGCGGCGCAGGCCGCGCATGCTGCGATCAGACCAAGCCCCAAGGCGTTGCGGCCCAGCGCGGCCATAAGGCCGAGGGCGCCAAAGGCCGGCACGAACGCGGCGGTGAGCATGCCAATGCTGCCCAGCGCGACGGCTAGCACAAGCCAGCCGGCAAGCGGTCGGACAAGCCCCATCATGCGCCACATGATGGACGGCGCCGAGCGACGGGCGCGGCCGGAGTCAGGCGCCGCGGCAGCGGAAGACGAGCCAGCACCGTTGAGGCCATCGGTACGGGCGGTGCTGCCGTCAACAGCCTCAACCGCGCCGGCATCCTCGGCATCACCCTCCGCATACGCATATGCCGAGAGCTGCTCCTGGCTGTTCCACATGCGCGCATAGGCGCCCGCGCCCGACAGGAGCTCATCATGGGTGCCGCGCTCGGCAATGCGACCGCGCTCCAGCACCAGAATCTGGTCGGCGTCCACGATCGTCGACAGGCGATGCGCCACCACAATTACGGTGTGCTCGCCGGCAAGCGACGCGATGACCTCGCCGATCGCGGCCTCGCTTGCGGCATCGACGTTGCTCGTCGCCTCGTCAAACACATAGATGGGCGAGTCGTGCAGCAGGGCGCGGGCCATGCACACGCGCTGGCGCTGGCCGCCCGAAAGGTTGGTGCCGCCCTCGTTAATCACCATGTCGAGCCCGCCGTTGGCCCGCACAAAGGCCGCCACGCGCGTGCGGTCGAGCGCGCGCAAAAGCTCGGTGTCGGTGGCGTTGGGCTGGGCGAGCAGCAGGTTGTCGCGCAGGGTGCCGGCAAACAGGTAGCCGTTGGTGGGCACCAGCGTGACGGCGCGCATGAGTGAGGTGGCCGTGGCATCGCGCAGCTCGACGCCGCCAATGCGCACGCTGCCGCGGTAGGCGTCCTTGCGGCCCGCGATAATCCCCGCGAGCGTGGACTTGCCGCCGCCGCTTTCGCCCACGAGTGCCACGAGCGAGCCGTGCGCAATGGTCGCGCTGGCGCTGTCCAGCACGGTGCGGTCGCCGTAGGCATAGCTCACGCCTGCGAGCTCGATATCGCCGCGACCATCAAGCTCAACATCGCCGCGCTCGGGCTCGGGCGTATCCAAAATGCCAAACATGCGGCGCGAGGCGGCCATGCCGTTCATGGCCGTGTGGAACAGCGATCCCAGGCGGCGCATAGGCAAAAAGAACTCCTGTGACAGAAAGACGATGAGGAAGGCAGCCTCAAAGCCGATCTTGCCCGTGGCGAGCTGCAGTGCGGCCACGATAATGCCGAGCGCGGCGCCCATATAGACGACCAGGTCCATAACGCAAATGGAGCGCAGCTGCATCACCAGCAGGTGCATGGTCGCTGTGCGGAAACGCTCGGACTCGGCGTTGATGCGCTCGTGCCAGCTTCGATCGGCCTGGTAGACCTTAAGGGTGGTGAGACCCTGCACGGCCTCCAGGAACATGCCGCCAAGATCGACATAGCTGCCCCAGTACTCGGCACCGATCTTTTTGGCGTTGCGCATGACCATCATAATGGAGACGGGGATGATCGGAACGCAGGCGAGCAGCAGCGCGGCGGGAAGACCCGCCTGGCCCACGAGCAGTACAAACAGCGTGATGGGTGCCAAGCCGGCAAAGAAGAGCTGCGGCAGGTAGCCGCCAAAGTACACCTGGAGTTGCGTGGCGCCCTCGACGCTGGTCTGGACGGCCTCGGCGGTGGGGACGGTCTCGGTGTAGGAGGGGCCGAGTGCGGTGAGCTTGTCGTAGACGAACGAGCGCACGCGGCGGACGGCCTCGAACGCGGCTTTGTCGCCGGCGCGTTGGGCCAGGTAGATGGAGGCGGCGCGCACGATGATGGCGGCGGCGAGCGGCAGGGCCGCCTGTGCGAGGGCATCGACGGCGAGCGCGGCGGAAAGGCCGTCCGTGACGATGCCGCCCAAGATGCGCGCAAGCACCCACATCACCGTGATGTTTGCCATGAGCGCGATCCACTTAAACAGGACGCTTGCCATAATGTAGGGCGTTGCCTGCGGAACCAGGGAGAAGAGCCGCTTCTCGAACATGAAACCTCCTATGCCGTAACGGTGCCGGGCGGGGTCCTCGGCAGCCGCTTAGTTAGCCAAATGCAACTAGAGTAACATCGTGCAGCGGGTAAGTATGCCGAGGGTAATTTTTGGTCGATGAACTGCGTAGAAAGTCCAAAATTGTTGAGTGCGGCGAACTTTGTGGTGGACGGAGTGCGGGCGCAATTCTGATCGTGTGCGGCCTCGCTCCAAAACGTGTACGTCAGCCTCCAAAACCGACAAAAAATGACATGTTTGGAGGCTGACGTACACGTTTGGATAGGGGTGAGGGCGGCGACGGACGAATGTCACGCCTGTGCCACGTCCGATGTGCTAGCGTTTGGGTGAATAAAACGAGCCCGTGCGGAAAGGATTCGGACCGTATGCAACGTGGAAGTACATCTCCGCTGTCCCGCGAGACCGATGCGCCCGAAACTATCGTCAAGCTGGAGTGCGACATCGATGACGCGTCGCCCGAGGTGCTCGCCTACGCCGCCGATCGCCTGCGCGAGGCCGGCGCCCGCGAGGTGCACTGGCTGCCCCTCTACTGCAAAAAGGGCCGCCCCGGATGGCAGTTGCAGGTGATTTGCTCGCATGAGGATATCGAACGCCTACAGACGATTATCTTTTTGGAGACCACGACCAACGCCGTTCGTCGCCAGGTGATGGAACGCGTCTGCCTGCCGCGTCGTTTTGAGCAGGTAGCGACGCCTTGGGGCGAGGTGGCCGTCAAAGTAGCCACCCTGCCCGACGGCAGCGAGCGCGCGGCACCCGAGTACGAGGACTGTGCTCGCCTTGCCCGCGAGCACAACGTGCCGCTCCAACGCGTGATGCAAGCGGCCCAAGCCGCGGCGCTGCGATTTGAGTGATGCGGGCGAGTGACGTGCCGCGCCAATCCAATTAACCCCACCGAAAGGACCACCCATGAAATACCTCATCGCCTCCGACATCCACGGCTCGGCATACTGGACCGAGCGCCTGGTCGCCGCTATCGAATCCGAGCAGCCCGACCGCATCGCTCTGCTGGGCGACCTGCTCTACCACGGCCCGCGCAACGACCTGCCGCGCGACTATGCCCCCAAGCGTGTGATTCCGCTGCTCAACGCCCTGGCCGACCGCATCATCGCGGTGCGCGGTAACTGTGACGCCGAGGTCGACCAGATGGTCCTCGGCTTTCCCGTCATGGCCGACTACGCCACGCTGTTCGACGAGACCGGCCGCGAGCTGTTCCTGACGCACGGCCACGTCTTTGGCGCCGGCATGCATAACAGCGTTGACCACGCGCCCGCGCTGCCCGAGGGCTCCGCGCTCGTCTACGGCCACACGCACATCAAGGTTAACGAGGCAAGCGAGGCGCACCCGGGCCTGTGGCTCTTCAACCCCGGCAGCGTGAGCATTCCCAAGGACGGTACACACAGCTACGGCATCTACGAGGGCGGCGCGTTCCGTCACGTGATCCTGGAGGAGGAATAACCATGGCGCAGCACATGGCTCAGCAAAATGCCGAGGGCTCGCGCGACCTGTCCACGCTGGTCGACGCGTCGGCCGAGCTGCAGCATCTGGTGCAGACCATTTGGCGCCTGCGTCAGCCCGACGGCTGCCCGTGGGACCGCGAGCAGACGCACCGCAGCATTGGCAAAAATATGATCGAGGAGGCCTATGAGGCGCTCGACTGCATCGAGGCCGACGATGCCACGCATCTGCGCGAGGAGCTGGGCGACGTGCTCATGCAGGTCGTACTGCATGCGCAGATCGCGGCGGACGCCGGAGAGTTTACGCTGGCCGATGTGGCACGCGATATCGACGCCAAGCTCATCCGCCGCCACCCGCATGTGTTTGGCGATGCGGATGCCGATAACTCCGACGAGGTGCTCAAGATCTGGGACGAGGTCAAGCTTGCCGAGAAGGCCGCCAAGGACAAGGCCGTGGCAGCAGGCGAGGCTGCGCCCGAGGGCCTGCTCGACGGCGTGCCCACACATCTGCCTGCGCTGATGCAGGCTCAGAAGGTGTCGCGCAAGGCGGCTGCCGTGGGCTTTGAGTGGGAGACGGTCCAGGATGTGTGGGACGAGGTCGCCGAGGAGCGTGCCGAGTTTGAGGCCGAGGAGCCCGGCTCGCCCGAGCGCGAGATGGAGTTTGGCGACCTGCTCTTTGCCTTGGTCAACGTTGCGCGCAAGGAGGGAATCGACGCCGAGAGCGCTCTGCGCGCGAGCACGGCCAAGTTCCGCCGTCGCTGGGCTGCGATGGAGCAGATGGCGGCCAACGCCCATGTGGATCTGGCTGAGCTTTCGACCCACGGCCTCAATGATCTCTGGGATGCCGCAAAGGCAGAGGAGTAAGACTGCGGGGACGACGGGCTGACATGCCTCATCGTTCCCGCTAATTTTTTCGAAAAACAAGTGTATCCCTCGGCTAACTTAGGGCATAATGCAAAAAGTGCGACATGGCTAACTTACAGAGGCGCACCGACGGTGCACGGTCGGCCGGTCGCCAAGCATTCAACCCGTTTCCAAGTGAGAGGGAGACAACATGAGTGACATTTTGGATGTCTACGGTCGCGAGGTGCTCGACAGCCGCGGCAATCCCACCGTCGAGGTCGAGGTCGTGCTCGAGGACGGCAGCTTTGGCCGCGCAATGGTGCCTTCGGGCGCTTCGACCGGCGCCTTTGAGGCATGCGAGTTGCGCGACGGCGACAAGGGTCGCTACCTGGGCAAGGGCGTCTCGCAGGCCGTCGAGCACGTCAACAACGAGTGCGCCGATGCCGTCGTGGGCCTCGATGCCTTCGACCAGCGCGCTGTCGATGCCGCGTTGGTCGCCGCGGACGGTACCCCCAACAAGACCAAGCTCGGCGCCAACGCTATTCTGGGCGTATCGCTGGCCGTTGCCCGCGCCGCTGCCGAGTCGGCGGGCCTGTCGCTGTACCAGTACCTGGGTGGCGTCAACGCCCACCTGCTGCCCACGCCCATGATGAACATCCTCAACGGCGGCGTGCATGCCGACAACAACGTTGACTTCCAGGAGTTCATGATCATGCCGGTGGGCGCTCCGAGCTTTGCCGAGGGCTTGCGCTGGTGCGCCGAGGTCTACCACACCCTCAAGGGCGTGCTGCACGAGGCCGGCCTTGGCGGCGGCGTGGGCGACGAGGGCGGCTTCGCGCCCAACCTCAAGACCAACGCCGAGCCGTTCGAGTACATCACCAAGGCCGTCGAGAAGGCTGGCTTTAAGCCCGGCGTCGACTTCATGTACGCCATGGATCCGGCGTCCACCGAGTTCTACAACGCCGAGACTGGTATGTACGAGCTCAAGGGCGAGGGCGTTGAGTACACGAGCGCCCAGATGGTTGATTACTGGGAGAAGCTCGTCGACGCCTATCCCATCATCTCCATCGAGGATGGTATGGCCG
>CABRZN010000020.1 GCA_902475445.1 uncultured Collinsella sp. | reverse complement strand
TCCGGCTCGTGCGGAGCTCGCGATCGATGTTGCCCCATACGCCCGCCCGGGTCCTTAGATAACGTTGCTTGCGAACGTCGCTTTGCTCGTTCGCTTTTTGGTCTGGAGAGCCGGGTGGGCTGATATATAGATACGAGTAGGGGCTCCTCCGTTGATGAACGGGGGAGCCCCTTGTTTCGTTTTGGTTGTTGTTGCGACCTAGAGGTGGCTGATGATCAGTTCCATCTTGCCTTCGAGTTCGATCTGGTCCACGGTGCTGGGGGCCAGCAGGTGGCTTCCCTTGTGGACGGGGTCGCCGCAGACGGTGCCTTCGCCGTCGATGACCGACAGGCACATGAAGGGCCAGCGCTGCTCGAGGGTCTTGCTGCCGTCGACGCGCACGCGATCGACGGTGTAGCAGGGGTTGGACTCGAGCTCGGTTACGCCGTCGACCTCGGGCGCGGTCACGGTGCCGTCGGTCGGCGCCTGAACATCAAAGTCGATGCAGTCGAGGCTCTGCTCAATGTGCAGCGGGCGCAGCTTGCCGTCGGTGCCCGGGCGGTCGTAGTCGTACAGGCGATACGTCACGTCGCTCGACTGCTGCGTTTCCAAAATGAGCGTGCCGGTCTTGATGGCGTGAACGGTGCCGGAGTCGATCTGGAAAAAGTCGCCCTTGTGGATCGGCAGCACGTTGAGCATGTCGTCCCAGCGGCCGTCCTCGATCATCTGTGCGGCCTCGGTGCGGTCCTTGGCGCGCTGCCCGACGATAATCGTGGCGCCGGGCTCGCAGTCCAGCACATACCAGCACTCGGTCTTGCCCAGGCTGCCGTTCTCGTGCTCGGCGGCGTACTCGTCGTTGGGATGAATCTGGATCGAAAGGTCGTCCTTGGCGTCCAGGATCTTAATGAGCAGCGGGAACTCTTTGCCCTCGCAGTTGCCAAAGAGCTCGCGGTGCTCGGCCCACAGCCACGAAAGCGTGTGGCCGGCATACGGGCCCTCCGCAATCTGGCAGTCGCCGTTGGGGTGGGCCGAAATGGCCCAGCACTCACCGATGGGACCCTCGGGAATGTCGTAGCCAAATACGGTTTCGAGCTGGCGGCCGCCCCAGATCTTCTCGTGGAAAATCGGCGTCAGTTTAATCAAATCGGACATGTTCATACCCCCATGGTGTTGTGCGGCCGCCCGCTCTAGACGAGCCATAACGAGCGCCCGCATGACTACAAAAACCTATGCCAACGTTACGTTGTGCAGCTCAAAGCGGTCGCCGACGTTGCGCGAAATCGAGTACTCAAAGGCGTTGCCGCTATCCAAAAAGCCAATCTGGTTGAGTTCGAGCAGAGGAGAGCCGGGTTCGGTGTCCAGGCGCTCGGCCTCTTCCTCGGTTGCCGCCACGGCACGGATGGTGCGGTGGAAGCTCGAGATCTTGAGTCCGCATTGCTCGCGGATAAAGCTATAGACCGATCCGTACAGGTTCTTCTTTTTAAGGCCCGGTATCAGCTCGAGAGGCATGTAGGTGTACTCGATGACGATGGGCTTCTCGTCGACCTGGCGCACGCGCACGATGTGATAGGCAAAGTCGTCCTCGGCAATTCCCAGCTGAGTAGCGACGTCCGCTGGTGGATTGACAATCGAGAAATCGTAGACCACCGAGGTTACCTTCTCCCCGCGGTGCTCATACGAAAAACCCTGGGCGCGGTCATTCTTGCCCTGGAAAAATGCCTGGTCGGGAAGACCCGCCGTGTCCTTAACGTAGGTGCCCGACCCGCGCCGGCTGGTGACAAGGCCCTCCTCGGTGATCTGCTCGATAGCTCGCTTGACGGTGATTTTGGAAACGCTATAGAGCTCGCAGAACTCAACGACGGTGGGTAGCTTGTCGCCCGGTTTAAGAGCGCCGTCCTCGATGCTTCGACGGATATCTGCAGCTATCGCCTCGTATTTGGGAATCATGGAACCTCCTTTCCGGCTTGATTGAGTACAGAAGAAAGTATAGTCAACACCTAAGCATCCCTATTGCGTTTTTGAAAAGTTCGAGAAAGGTTTAATTAAAAAACGCTTCTCTTTAAAAACTAGAGCGCTCTAAATGAATATGCACTCGAATAATGTGGTATTGAGCAAATTGATTGGCTCGAGGACGGGGCTGGGCTGTTTTGCCGCCCAACGAACCGAATCTCATGCTTTGAGTTTCCCCAGATAAAACCTGCCAAAACAAACCTGTCCCTTTTTGGCTGGTTTTTGCCTTGGGAGCGGTACCATACAGGCAATGTTTAAACGAGAAAGGTGGGCTCCCATGGAACCTAAGCAGTACTACATCGGCATCGACGTCGGCGGCACTTCGGTTAAGGAGGGCCTGTTCGACGAAGACGGTAACCTGCTGGCCAAGGCCAGCGTGCCTACGCCTCCTATCGTTGACGCTGCGGGCTTTGCCGCGGTGACCGAGGCTATCGACCAGGTGGTCGCCAAGGCTCAGATTCCGCGTGCCTTTGTGGCGGGCATTGGTCTGGCCGTTCCGTGTCCCATCCCGGCATCGGGCGATGCCAAGGTCAAGGCCAACATTGCCATTAACCTGCCCAAGCTGAGGATCGCCATTCAGGAGCACTGCCCCGACGCGGTCGTTAAGTACGAGAACGATGCCAACGCCGCTGCCATGGGCGAGGCCTGGCTCGGCTCTGCCAAGGGCGTACAGAACGTGGTGATGGTCACCATTGGTACCGGCGTGGGCGGCGGCGTTATCGTTAACGGCGACGTGGTATCAGGCGTTGTGGGCGCCGGCGGCGAGATTGGCCACATGTGCCTGAACCCGGCTGAGGAACGCACCTGCGGCTGCGGCGGCCATGGCCATCTGGAGCAGTATTCCAGCGCCACCGGCGTGGTGAGCAACTACCTTGCCGAGTGCGAAAAGGCGGGCGTCGAGCCCATCGAGCTGACCGGCCCCTCCGATTCCAAGGACGTATTCCAGGCCTGCCGCGAGGGCGACAAACTCGCGCTGGCAGCTGCCGATACCATGGCCGACTATCTCGGCCGTGCCCTGGCGCTTATTGCCAACGTGGTCGACCCCGAGATGTTCCTGATCGGTGGCGGCGCGTCCGCTTCGGCCGATGTTTATCTCGACAAGGTTCGCGAGCACTTTAAGCAGTACGCGCTCTCTGCCTCGCGCGAGACGCCCATTAAGGTCGCTTCGCTCGGAAACGACGCCGGCATCATCGGTGCCGCATACGTAGCCCTGCGCGCCGCCGGTAAATAGCTGGTGCAAGGGGGTCGGGTTACTTTGCACCAACATGGTGCAAAAGGGACAGCCTTGGCCCCCATACCTGCCCCAAAATATGCCGTGCCCCTTCCGTCTGCGAAGGCTCGGCATCGGCGTGCTACCATAGCTACGTCCAAGTACACATATCAAGTGGAGGATATCCATGGCAAACGTTCTTGTCTTTGGTCACCAGAACCCCGATAACGACGCCATCATGAGCGCCGTCGTCCTGTCCCAGCTGCTCAACCAGGTTGAGTATGCCGGCAACACCTACGAGGCCTGCGCCCTTGGTCAGCTTCCGGCAGAGTCCGCCAAGCTGCTTGCCGACGCCGGCATCGCCGAGCCCCGCGTGATTGAGTCCGTCGAGGCCGGTCAGCTCGTCGTCCTCACCGACCACAACGAGTCTGCCCAGTCCGTTGCCGGTCTTAAGGACGCCACGGTCTTTGGTGTCGTCGATCATCACCGCATCGGCGACTTCGAGACCGCCGGCCCGCTGCACTACATCTGCCTGCCCTGGGGCTCCAGCTGCACCATCGTCACCAAGCTCGCCGGCGTGCTCGGCGTTGAGCTTTCCGACGTCCAGGCCAAGCTGCTGCTCTCGGCCATGATGACCGACACGCTCATGCTCAAGAGCCCCACCACCACTGATGTCGACCGCGCCGTCGCCGCCAAGCTCGGCGAGCAGGTGGGCGTCGACCCGGTCAAGTTTGGCATGGAGGTCTTCCTCACCCGTCCGTCTGGCTCCTTCACTGCAGCCGAGATGGTCGGCAACGACATCAAGATGTTCGAGCCCGCCGGCAAGAAGCTGCTCATCGGCCAGTACGAGACTGTCGACAAGAGCCGTGCACTCGGCATGATCGACGAGATCCGCGAGGCCATGCGCGCCTACGCCGCCGAGAAGGGTGCCGACGGCATCGTCCTGTGCATCACCGACATCATGGAGGAGGGCTCGCAGGTCCTGCTCGAGGGCGAGACCGAGGCTGCTCAGAAGGGCCTGGGCATTGCCGACGAGCACGACGGCGTCTGGATGCCGGGCGTCCTCTCCCGTAAGAAGCAGGTCGCTGCCCCCATCATGGCCGCCTGCTAGGTTTAGTTGACCGAACGCCACGACCGGATCGCGGACGCCCCGCGCTCCGGTCGTTTTTTGTGCACGGCGCCGCGTCGTCTCTTGGACAGGCGTGCCCGTGCCGTTGAGCAAATAATGTTCAACCTGTGGTTCCGCTTTTCGGCCACGCCTGCGTGCTTGTCGTGCAGGGTAGGCTAGATGCAAGCGTAATACGTTAGAGCGCGGCACCGCCACTTGGGCGGGCCGTGCTTTTTTAAGACGGGAGCTTTCCCGTGAAAGGAGCCGCCCATGGCAGCAACTGAGCAGCTGTTCAACGTTCGTGAGCGCAAGCGCTTTGAACGTCACGACATCTGGGAGCGCATCGCCGAGAACGGTACGATTTCCGCCGCCGTCATGGTCTTCGCCGCCATCGCCGCCGTCATTTGCGCCAATACCGATGCCTACGAGGCCATCCATCACTTTTTGGAGACCCCGCTGTATGTGGGTCTGGGCAACCTTACGGCCGGTCTCACCGTTGAGCTTTTCGTCAACGACTTCCTCATGGCGATTTTCTTTTTGTTGGTGGGCATCGAGCTTAAGTACGAGATGACGGTCGGTGAGCTCAAGAATCCGCGTCAGGCCATGCTTCCCATGCTGGCGGCCGTGGGCGGCGTTGTCGTTCCCGCCTGCATCTACCTGATCTTTAACCATGCCGGCGCGCACAACGGCTGGGCCATCCCCATGGCAACCGATATTGCCTTTGCGCTGGGCGTGCTGTCGCTTTTGGGCAACCGCGTTCCCAACGGCGTGCGCGTGTTCTTCTCGACGCTCGCTATTGCCGACGACCTGATCTCCATCGCCGCCATCGCCATCTTCTACGGTCAGAGCCCCAATCCGTTTTGGTTGGGCGCCGCCGCGCTTGTGACCTGCGCGCTCGTGTGGCTCAACAAGACGCAGCATTACCGCCTTGCCCCGTATTCGGTACTGGGGCTGCTGTTGTGGTTCTGCATGTTCAAGAGCGGCGTACATGCCACGCTTGCTGGCGTCATCCTGGCCTTCACCATTCCGGCCAAGTGCGGCGTCAAGCTCGATAGTCTCACCGATTGGCTGGGCGAGTGCCTGCCGCTGCTCGATGACCGCTACGACGACGAGGCGCACATCCTGGGCCAGCATGACTTTACCGTCTCGACTACCAAGGTCGAGCGCGTCATGCACCGCGTGACCCCGCCGCTTATCCGCATGGAGCGTCTGATCTCCACGCCGGTCAACTTTGTGATCCTGCCGATCTTTGCGTTCGTAAACGCTCAGGTTCGCTTAGTGGGCGTGGACATGAGCACGCTGCTCACCGATCCGGTGACGCTCGGCGTGTACTTTGGCATGCTGCTGGGCAAGCCGATCGGCATCTTTGGTATGACGTTTGCCCTGGTTAAGCTTAAGGCCTGCGAGCTGCCGCACAATGTCAACTGGCACATGATTGCCGGCGTGGGCATTCTGGGCGGTATCGGCTTTACCATGTCGATTCTCATCAGCGGCCTTGCCTTCCCGACGGCCCAGTTTGAGGTTCTTGCAGCCAAGGCCGCTATTCTCGCCGGTTCGGTCACCGCAGCCGTGCTCGGCATGATCTACATGAGCGTGGTCTGCAAGCATCCCGCGCCCAAGGACGAGTAGGGGCACATACAAGTTTGAAAACGCTGCCTGTGAATACCATCACAGGCAGCGTTTTAGTCATTGGGGACGTTCTTAAATGACTAGGTTTATTCCACCGTTCCGTAGACGGCGCCCCAGCCGTGGGCGGCCAAGGCGGAGTTGAGCTGGTCGCAAAGTGACTGGCGGTCGTAGTAGCCGGGCGGCAAAAGATTCACGATCTCCATGAGGTCGGGCGCCAGGTCCAAGATTTCGGCCTGTACGATCAGATCCAGGCGGTCGATGGCGTGGCGGTCGTAAAACAGTCCGTCGACCAGGCGCTGCAAGTCGCCGAATTCCTCGGCCTGAAACGATCTGTACTCCATAGTGCCTCCTTGGGCGCCCCACGCCGGCATGCGCGGCGATTCGTAATTGATTGCGATGAACTTAATCTATCACGGCTTCATAACGTTGCGACGATGGCGGTCTATACTTAGACGAACTGCAACATACCGCTTCGCGAAAGGTCGCACCCCATGCAGACGATCTACCAGAAGATGGAAACCACCGAACTCGATGCCGCCATCGAGGCGCTCAAAGCCGAGGTCGCCGAGGTCAAGGCCAAGGGCCTGGCGCTCGACATGGCCCGCGGCAAGCCGTCGCCCTCCCAGGTGGACATCTCTCGACCCATGCTCGATATCCTCAATGCCGATGCCGATCTGCACGACGGCAACGTTGACTGCTCCAACTACGGCTGCTTTGAGGGCATTCCCTCGGCACGCAAGCTGGCGGGGGAGTTTTTGGGTTGCCCCGCCGAGCAGACGCTTGTGCTGGGTTCGTCGAGCCTTTTGATTGAGCATGACATCGCCGGCATGTTCTGGCGCTGTGGCTCGTGCGGCAGCGAGCCCTGGGATGCCTACGAGGCCGCGCACGACGGCAAGAAGGTCAAGTTCCTGTGCCCCGTTCCCGGCTACGATCGCCACTTTGGCATCACTGCCGATCTGGGTATCGAGAATGTCCCCGTTGCGATGACCGACAACGGCCCCGATATGGACGAGATCGAGCGCCTCGTTACCGCCGACGACTCCATCAAGGGCATCTGGTGCGTGCCCAAGTATTCCAACCCCACGGGCATCACCTTTAGCGAGGACACCGTGCGCCGCCTAGTCGAGATGCCCACGGCCGCGCCCGATTTTCGCATCTTCTGGGACAACGCCTACTGCGTGCACGACCTGTACGACGAGACCGACGAGCTCGCAAACATCTTTGACCTCGCTCGCACGGCGGGCACCGAGGACCGTGTGGTGGCCTTTGCCTCGACGTCCAAAATCACCTTCCCGGGCGCCGGCATCGGCTTTATTGGTGCGAGCCCCGCGGTTATCGCCGAGTTCTCCAAGCGCCTGAAGGCCGGCCTCATCAGCGCCGACAAGCTCAACCAGCTGCGTCACGTGCGCTTCCTTCCCACCATCGAGGCGGTTAAGGAGCACATGAAAAAGCATGCCGAGTTCCTGCGCCCGCGCTTTGAGGCCGTCGAGCGCAAGCTCACCGAGGGCTTGGGCGACACGGGCTGCGCCACCTGGACGCACCCCCGCGGCGGCTACTTTGTGAGCTTCGATGGTCCCGAGGGCTCGGCCCAGAAGGTCGCCGCGCTTTGCGCCGACTTGGGCGTCAAGCTCACACCGGCCGGTGCTACCTGGCCCTATGGCAAGGACCCGCGCGACACCAACATCCGCATCGCGCCGAGCTATCCCACGGTCGAGGACCTGGAGGCCGCGCTTGATGTGCTGGTGCTGGCCGTTAAGCTTGTCGCTGCCGAGCTTGCGCGTGCCGAGCGCGCCTAACGCGTAGGGCCCCGCAAGTCCGCACCTAGTACTATCCGCACTTTCGATACGTAAAGGAGCGTATACATGGATTTGGGTATTTCAACCAACCCCACGCCAGAGCTCTACACCATTAAGGTAACCGGCGAGATCGATATCTCTAACGCCGATAGCCTGCGCAATGCCATCGACCTGGCGCTCGAGCAGCCCACCGAGGCCGTTGAGCTCGATTTTGCCCAGGTGAGCTACATCGATTCGACGGGCATTGGCGTGCTCGTGGGCGCCGCGCACCACGCGGTTGACCACGGCAAGCGCTTTAGCTGCACGAATGTGCAGCCCCCGGTGATGCGCGTGGTTCAGCTGTTGGGTGTCGACCAGGAGATTTCGATCACCGCTGCATAATCTTTGCCCCCAAAAGGGCGTGCCGTTTGGCATATGTTTGTGATGCGCTCGGACGTTTTGGCGTCCGGGCGCTATACTTGACCGAATGAATAGACGAGTTCCGGCCGAATGGCGCGGTGCGGGCTCGACTCACATCGAGCCTTGGAGGTATGTGTGTTTGGTATTGGAGAGGGTGAGCTCGCGATCATCGTGGTCTTCGGCTTTTTGCTGTTTGGCCCGGATAAGCTCCCGCAGATGGGCCGCACGATCGGCCGTGCCATCCGTCAGTTCCGCGAGACGCAGGAAAAGATGACGGCCGTTGTTCAGTCCGAGATTATCGATCCGGTGAGCGAGGCCGCGTCGGCCCCGGTCAAGCCCAAGAAGACTGCTGCGACCGACGACGATTCCGATGCGGACGAGGATGCCGCCGAGACGGCAGCGCCCGCCAAGAAGGAGACCTTTGCCGAGCGTCGCGCCCGTCTTGCTGCCGAGAAGGCCGCAAGCGAGGGTGCTGCTGAGGGCGAAGGCGCTGTTGATGAGGCCGAGGGTACAGAGCCTGCTGCTGCTGATGCCGTCGAGCCCGAGCCTGATGCAGAGCCGGAGCCCGAGCCGGCAGAGCCCACGACGGCTGACCTCTACGCCCGCCGTCCCCGCAAGCGCAAGGCCGTCGTCGACCAGCTCGCTCGCGAGCTCGAGGCCGAGGACGACGCTGCTGCCGCCGACGCCCCGAAGGGAGGCGATGAGTAATGCCTATCGGACCTGCGCGTATGCCGCTCTTCGATCACCTGGGAGAGCTTCGTCGCCGCCTGACCATCGTGGTCGTGTCGGTGTTTGCCGCCGCCATCGTGCTGTATTTCGCCACACCCGTGGTGCTCGACATCTTGGAAGACCCCATCCGCTCCTTTGTGCCGGACGGTAAGTTTTACATCACCACCACGCTCGGCGGTTTTGGCCTGCGCTTCTCGCTGGCCATCAAGATGGCCGTGGTCATGTGCACGCCCATGATCATCTGGCAGATCCTGGCATTTTTCCTGCCGGCACTGCGCCCCAACGAGCGCAAGTGGGTTGTGCCCACGGTGCTCGCCTCGACGGTGCTGTTCTTCCTGGGTGCCATCTACTGCTACTTCATCATCATCCCGGCGGGCTTTGAGTGGCTCATCGGCGAGACCTCGGCTGTCGCTACGGCGCTGCCCGATCTGGAGAACTACGTCAACATGGAGCTGCTCTTTATGATCGGCTTTGGTGTGGCGTTTGAGCTGCCGCTCATCATCTTCTACCTGTCCGTTTTCCACATCGTGTCCTATGCCGCCTTCCGCAGCGCCTGGCGCTATGTGTACGTTGGCCTGCTCGTGGCCTCGGCCGTGATCACGCCCGACGGCTCGCCCGTCACCCTGGGCCTTATGTACGGCGCCCTGCTCTCGCTCTACGAGATCTCGCTCGCCGTCGCCCGCGTGGTCATCACCGCGCGCGAGGGCAAGGAGGGCCTGTTCGTGAGCCGTCTGGACCTGTTCTCGGACGACGAGGACGACGAGGAGTAAATCGGTATGCACGAGGTTGGCATTGTCAACGGCATACTCGATACAGTGATTCGCGCGGCGCGTGGGGCGGGGGCCTCGCGCGCCGTTTTGGTAACGCTGCGTATCGGGGATATGACCGAGGTCGTGCGCGAGGCGCTTGACTTTGCGTGGGAGACGTTTCGCGACGAGGACCCGCTCACGCGCGGCTGCGAGCTTGCCGTGGAGGAAGTCCATCCACAAAGCGAGTGTCTGGACTGCGGTGAGGTCTTTGAGCACGACCGTTTCCATTGCCGTTGTCCCCAATGTGGCGGTGCCAACGTGCGTCTGCTGCATGGCCGCGAACTCGACATCGCAAGTATCGAGATCGAGACCCCCGACGATTAGCACGCTCGCCATCTAGCGATGGGGTATAAAAGGGCCAAAGTAAGGAGCGCTAAGTATGGCCGAGAAAACGATTGATATCGCGTCGCCGATTCTGTCGCGCAATGAGCGCCTGGCAGATCAGCTGCGTCAGCGATTTAAAGAGACAAACACCTATGTGATCAATGTGCTGTCGAGTCCCGGCTCGGGTAAGACCACCACGATCCTGGGCACCAACGAGCGCCTGCGTGACAAAGCCGGCCTGCGCTGTGCTGTCATCGAGGGCGATATCGCCTCGGATGTCGACGCCATCACCATGAAGGAAGCCGGCATGTCCGCCATCCAGATTAACACGGGCGGCCTGTGCCACCTCGAGGGCAACATGATCATGGAGGCCGTCGATGCCTTCGACCAGGCTGTGGGTCTGGAGAACATCGACGTCATCTTTATCGAAAACGTGGGTAACCTGGTCTGCCCGGTCGACTTTGACCTGGGCGAGAACCTGTCCATCATGATTCTCTCGGTGCCCGAGGGCGACGACAAGCCCATCAAGTACCCGGGCATCTTCCAGCACGCCGGCGCGCAGCTGCTCAACAAGGTCGACGTGGCTCCGGCTTTCGATTTTGACATGGATAGGTATACTAAGACACTCGATGACCTCAATCCGCAGGCGCCGCGGTTTGCCGTGAGCGCGCGCAAGGGCGAGGGCATGGATGCCTGGTGCGATTGGCTCATCGGGCAGATTGAGCAAGCAAGGGCGTAAATCGGCCGCCATACGGGCGGGCGTAGCCGCAGAGATACGAGATAGGAGCCTCTTTTGAAGCTCATCATCGCCGAGAAAAACGACGCCGCGCGTCAGATCGCCGAGCGTCTGTCCACGGGCAAACCCAAAAAGGACAAGGTGTACAACACCGCCATCTACCGTTTTGAGTGGAAGGGCGAGGAGTGCGTGACCATCGGCCTTGCCGGTCACATCCTGGCGCCCGATTTTTGTGACAGCGTGCTGTTCGATAAAAAGCTGGGCTGGTATTCGGTCACGGAGGACGGCGAAATGCTGCCGGCCGACATGCCCGATGGCCTGGCTCGTCCGCCCTACGACACCAAGCGCAAGCCGTTTCTTGCCGACGGTATCTCCATCAAGGGCTGGAAGCTCGAGAGCCTGCCCTATCTCACCTGGGCGCCCGTCATTAAGCTGCCGGCCGAGAAAGAACTCATTCGTTCGCTCAAGAACCTCGCTAAAAAGTCCGACAGCGTCATCATCGCCACGGACTTCGATCGCGAGGGTGAGCTGATTGGTTCGGACGCTCTCAACAAGGTGCGCGAGGTCGCGCCGGACTTGCCGGTCGCCCGCGCCCAGTATTCTTCATTTACCAAGGCCGAGATTACGCAGGCCTTCGATAATCTTGTCTCGCTCGACCAGAATCTGGCCGACGCCGGCGAGAGCCGCCAGCGCATCGACCTCATTTGGGGCGCGGTGCTCACGCGCTACCTGACGCTCGCCAAGTTTGGCGGCTTTGGCAACGTGCGCTCCGCCGGCCGCGTGCAGACGCCGACGCTCGCCCTGGTGGTCGAGCGCGAACGCGAACGCATGGCGTTTGTGCCCGAGGACTATTGGCAGATTCGCGGCATGGGTGCCGCTCAGGGTGCTGCCGAGGATGACCGCTTTAAGATTGCGCACAAGACGACACGTTTTACCGACAAAGATGCTGCTGAGACGGCGTACGGCCACGTCGACGGCGCTACGACGGCAACCGTCGCCGCGGTGACCAAGCGCTCCCGTAAGCAGCAGCCGCCCACGCCGTTCGCGACGACCTCGCTGCAGGCTGCCGCCGCGGCCGAGGGCATCTCGCCTGCGCGTACGATGCGCATCGCCGAGTCCCTCTACATGGCGGGCCTCATCAGCTATCCGCGTGTCGACAACACCGTGTACCCCGCGACGCTCGACCTGGGTGCCGTGGTGAGCGACCTGGCAAAGATCAACCCGGCGCTGGCGCCCGTGTGCAAAAAGGTGCTCGCCGGTCCCATGAAGCCCACGCGCGGCAAGGTCGAGACCACCGACCACCCGCCCATCTACCCCACGGGCGAAGGCGATCCGTCCACGCTCGATGGCGGCCAGCGCAAGCTCTACGACCTCATCGCCCGCCGCTTCCTGGCGACGCTTATGGGTCCCGCGACCATCGAGAATACCAAGCTCGAGCTCGACGTGAACGGTGAGCCGTTCGTGGCTTCGGGCGATGTGCTCGTAACCCCGGGTTTCCGCGAGGCGTACCCGTACGGACTCAAGCGCGACGAGCAGATGCCGCCGCTGGAGCAGGGCGACACGGTCGACGTGTTCGACATTAAGCTTGAGGCCAAGCAGACCGAGCCACCCGCGCGCTACAGCCAGGGCAAGCTCGTGCAGGAGATGGAAAAGCGCGGCCTGGGCACCAAGTCCACGCGCGCGAGCATCATCGAGCGCCTGTACGCCGTGCGCTACCTCAAAAACGATCCCGTTGAGCCGAGCCAGCTGGGCATCGCCATCATCGACGCGCTGACGCAGTTTGCTCCGCGCATCACGAGCCCCGATATGACCAGCGAGCTCGACGGCGACATGACTCGCGTCGAGCGCGGCGAGGACACCGAAGAGCATGTCGTGACGCACTCGCGTGCGCTGCTGGCCGGCGTGCTCGACGAGCTGCTCAAGCATACGCAGGAGCTCGGCGACGCCATCAGCGACGCCGTCACGGCCGATGCGCGCGTGGGCACCTGCCCCAAGTGCGGCAAGGACCTGGTTATGAAGACGAGCGCCAAGACCCGCGGCAGCTTCATTGGCTGCATGGGCTGGCCCGACTGCGACGTGACCTATCCGGTGCCGAGCGGCGTCAAGGTGAGCCCGCTCGAGGGCGAGGCCGCCGTGTGCCCCGAGTGCGGTGCGCCGCGCATCAAGTGTCAGCCGTTCCGCCAGAAGGCTTTCGAGATTTGCGTGAACCCGACGTGCCCCACCAACTACGAGCCCGACCTTAAAGTGGGCGAGTGCAAGGTGTGTGCCGAGGCCGGACGCCATGGCGATCTGATCGCGCACAAGAGCGAGAAGAGCGGCAAGCGCTTTATCCGCTGCACCAACTACGATGACTGCGGCGTGAGCTATCCGCTGCCGGCGCGTGGCAAGCTCGAGGCGACGGGCGAGACCTGTCCCGAGTGCGGCGCCCCCATCGTGGTGGTCAACACGGCGCGCGGTCCGTGGCGTATCTGCGTCAACATGGACTGCCCGACCAAGGAGAAGAAGCCCGCCCGCGGCCGCAAGACCACAACCAAGGCGAGCACGGCAAAGAAGACGACCGCTGCGAAGAAGACTTCGACGGCGAAAAAGTCGACTGCCAAGAAGTCGACCACCAAGAAGACGACGGCCAAGAAGGCCGCCGACAAGTAACGGCGCAGTCGAAACATTGCCCAACAAAACGAGCGAGGACCCCGCGATCCTCGCTCGTTTTTTTGACCGGCAGTTAGGGACGTTCTTTTTCTGCCGGCAGTTTAGGAACGTCCCTAACTGCCGGCTCGGGAACGACAAAGCGCTAGTTCACCTCGACAGGCTTGGCGCCGGGATAGCGCTCCTCAAAGTCTAGGCGGTACTTATTGTCATTGGTGCCCGCCACGTTGTCGCGCGACAGCGGCGCCACGATCTCATTCTTGTGGTCCGCAGGCTTGGCGTATTTCAGGCTGATCTCCCAGGCATCACAGATTGCGTCAATGCGGTGATCCAGGTCGTCGTACAGGGCGATGATGTCCTTCCAGGAGCTGTAGTTCTTGGAGCTCGTCGGGACGTCCAGGTCCTCGACGATGTCGTAATACTGCTCGATGGTGTCCTCCGTGCGCTCGGCGACGTCGGCGAGATTTTGACGGGTGGTTCGATCCTCTTCCAGATAGTTGCCGTTGAAGTTCTGCGCGCAGCCACGGACCTGGCTGTCGAGATCTTCGAGCAGGTCGTAGTATTCGCTCAGTCGGCGGTAGAGGTTCTGCTCAGAGAGCGTTGCTTCGCCGCCATCCTCGTCATCATCGTCATCGTCGTAAAGGCTATTGGGATCGCCGAGAGGCTCAAGGTCATCATCGTCAACATCGTGGTGCAGCTTGGTAACCTCGGCGGTCGTCTGCGTACCGGCGTTGTCGAAAGGCTTGATCACAAAGAAAATGACCAGGGCGATGATGATTGCCACCAGCACAACGATAACGGCGATAAGCGGCCCGGTGCCGCTCTTTTTGGGAGCGGGGGTCTGTGGCGAAGCGGGCACGTATGCGGGAACCGGCTGCTGTTGGGGCGAGCCGCTCGCGACGGGTATGCGCTGCGTGGTCTCGACGGCCTCGGTCCTTGCGGCGGGGTCGGGGCTATAGGCGAGGGAGTCGTCCGCCTTGGCTTGCGGCGTATCAAGGGAGCCGGTCTGCTCAAAAGCGGGCTGGCTATCGCTCGCGGCTGTTTGCTCAACGGGTGCACCGCACGAGGTGCAGAACTTGGCATCATCTGCAAGAAGCTTGCCGCACGAGGCGCAATACCGAGACATTGCCACTCCTTTCGCCACATTTCAATGCAATACGACGATTATACCCAGCACCCCAAAAAGCCGGCAGTTGAGGACGTTCCTTTTCGGCCGGCAGTTTAGGAACGTCCCTAACTGCCGCCTGAGTAGCCATTGGCTAGGTGGGATTTGGGACGTGCCGAGCACTGGGGTATCATGGCTTGGTTGATATATCTGCATTTACGCGCCTTGTAGGAAGGGGCTGCGCCCATGGCTTTTGAGCCCGCTCAACATAGCTTTATCACGCTCGAGGGCGTCGATGGCGCCGGCAAGTCCACGCAGGCGCGCCTGCTTGCCCGCGCTCTTGAACTCGCTGGCTACCAGGTTGTGAGCCTGCGCGAGCCGGGCGGTACCGCCATCAGCGAAAAGATCCGTGCTCTGCTGCTCGACCCCGCCAACACGGCGATGGGTGACACCTGCGAGCTGCTGCTCTACGAGGCAGCGCGTGCCCAGCTGGTACACGAGGTCATCGCCCCCGCCCTTGCGGCCGGCAAGGTGGTCCTGTGCGACCGCTTCTACGATTCCACGACCTGCTATCAGGCGTTTGCCGATGGCCTCGACCGTCAGATGGTATGCGACGCCAACAACCTGGCTGTCGCCGGTACGCATCCGGCGCTCACGCTCGTCTACCACATCACACCCGAGCAGGCGGCGCTACGCATGGCATCCCGTGGCGCGGCAGATCGCATGGAGGCAAAAGGCATGGCCTTCCAAGAGCGCGTCTACCAGGGATTTTGCGCCATTGCCGCCGAGGAACCAAACCGCGTAAAGCTCATCGACGCCACCGCGACCATCGAGGAAGTCTTTGAGAAGACGGTCGAGCAGGTTCGCGCCTACGGCCTCGATATTTCCCAGGACGCCGTCACCGCCGCGCTTGCCCAGGAGGCCGAGTAACATGGCCCCCGCTCAGGCAAGCCTGTTGGCCAAGCTCGACACCCAAGAGCGCGCGCGTGATTTTTTGACCAATGCCGTCGCCGGCGGTCGCGCATCGCACGCCTACCTGTTTTTGGGCGCGCCCGGCGCGGGCAAGCTCGACGCCGCGTGGGCGCTCGCCCAAGCCTTCCTGTGCGAGCAGGATGGCTGCGGCTCATGTGATAGCTGCGTGCGCGTCGCGCGCCATACGCACCCCGACGTGCACTATTACACCCCCGAAAGTGCTACGGGCTACCTCATCGCGCAGACCCGCGAGCTGCTCGATGACGTGCCTCTGGCGCCCATCCGTGCCAAGGCCAAGGTCTACATCATCGATCGCGCCGAGCAACTGCGCGCTAACACCGCCAACGCGCTGCTCAAGACACTCGAGGAGCCGCCCGAGGGCGTTATGTTCATCTTGTTGGGCACCTCGGCAGACGTGATGTTGCCCACCATCGTGAGCCGCTGTCAGTGCGTGCCGTTTCGGTTGGTGTCGCCCACCGTGGCCGCGCAGGCCGTGAGTCGCGCGACGGGTCAGGACCTCGCGCGTTGCCGCATGGTGGTCGCCGTGGCGGGAAGCCCCACACGCGGCATCGAGTTCCTTAAGAGTGCCGAGCGCCAGGATGCTCGCCGCCAAATGGTCCGCGCCATCGATTCGCTCATCGCTGCCGACGAGGCTGATGTGCTCAGCCGCGCCAAGTCGCTCATCGTCGCCGTTAAGGCACCGCTCGCCGAGGTCAAGTCCACACAGGAAAAGGTGCTCGAGCAAAACGCCGACTATCTGTCGCGTGGAGCATTGAAGCAGCTTGAGGACCGCAACAAGCGCGAACTCAACGCGCGCGAGCGTTCGGGTATCATGGAAGCGCTGGCGAGCGCGCGGACGCTCATGCGCGACGTGCTGCTGACGATTCAGGACGAGGCGGCCGACGTCGTGAACGAAGACGTGCGCGACACGATCGGGCGGCTTGCCGCCGCGACGAATGCTGCGGGTGCCACCCGGGCGCTCGAGGCGGTCGCGACCGCCGAGCGCAACATCGCCAGAAACGTTACTCCCCAGCTGGCCATCGAGGTCATGCTGTTCGATATCAGGAAGGCACTGAAATGCCGTTAGTCGTACCCGTTAAGTTTACCTACGCCTCGCGCGACCTGTGGTTTGACCCGCAGGATCTGGATATCCTCGAGGCCGATTATGCCATTTGCTCCACCGAGCGCGGGACCGAGATCGGCCTGGTCACGGCCGATCCCTTCGAGGTGCCGCAAGATGAGATCGGCCAGCCGCTCAAGCCCGTGCTGCGCGTGGCGAGCGACATCGACCTGCAGCTTGCCGACGACCTGGCCATCCAGGGCGACGAGGCGATGGTCGATTTCCGCCGTCTCGTCAAAGAGCTCGACCTCGAGATGAAGCCGGTCGGCGTCGAGTACCTGTTTGGCGGCGAGAAGGCCGTGTTCTACTTTGCGGCCGAGGAGCGCGTCGATTTTCGTCAGCTCGTCAAGGACCTGTCCTCGACGCTGCACATTCGCGTCGACATGCGTCAGATCGGCGTGCGCGATGAGACCCGCCTTGTGGGCGGCTATGCCCAATGCGGACAGGAGCTCTGCTGCACGCGCTTTGGCGGACAGTTTGAGCCCGTCTCGATTCGCATGGCAAAAGAGCAGGACCTGCCGCTCAACTCGTCCAAGATCAGTGGCGTTTGCGGCCGCCTGATGTGCTGCCTGCGCTATGAGTTCGAGGCGTACAAGGACTTTAAGAGCCGTGCGCCCAAAAAGAAGACGCTCATCGATACGCCGCTTGGCAAGGCGCGTATCCAGGAATATGACACGCCGCGTGAGCAGCTGGTGCTGCGCCTGGAGAACGGCAAGGTCTTTAAGGTCAACCTGGCCGATATGACGTGCTCGGAGGGCTGCAAAAAGAAGGCCGCCGAACAGGGCTGCAACTGCCGCCCCGACTGTGTGACGCGCGATGTGCTCGAGCGCATCGAGTCGCCCGAGATGCGCCTGGCGCTCATGGAACTCGATCGCGAGAACGGCGTTGACGTGGGCGATGGCCTGTCGAGTGCCGATCGTCTGGCCGGCACATCGATGCCCAAGCGCCGTCGTCGCGATGCCGAATCCGATGCTCGCACCGCTCAGGGCCAGGGCGAGGGCCGTGGCCGTGGAAAGGGCCGCGGCAAGGCCGAGGCACCCGAGGCCGAGGAGGCAGCTGGTGGCCGTCGCCGCCGCAAGCGCGCGGCGTCCGTCGACAATGGCGAGGCCGCGGGTAAGAACGCTTCCCGCGAGCGCGAGGCTCAGCAGCCCCAGCAGCAAAACCGCGGCGGTGGCATGAACCCCACGCGTCGTCGCCGCCGTCACCTGTCGAGCGAGGAGCGCGAGGACGCCTTCCGCGCCGCAGCCGCTCGCGAGGCCGGTGCCGCTCCCAAGGGTGGCTCGGGTTCCGACGCGCCTGCCGACAAGGGCGGCAAGCCGCGTGGTGAGGAGGAGCGCATGCCACGTCCGCGTCGTCGCCATTCCTCGGGCACGCAGCAGAAGCCCTCGGTTCCTTCTGTGGCCGATCAGGTTTCGGATGGCGAAGTCAAGGTCACGCGCCGTCGTCCCGGGGATGGCGGGGGAGCGGCTGCCAAGGCTTCGCGTGGCGCCGCTCGCGACGAGCGCGAGCCGCGCGAGGATCGCGGTGGCGAGGGCTCGGCCGACCAGGGTCAAAAGCGCCGTCGCCGCCGTCGCTCCCGCAAGCCGCGCCAGGACGGCGGCGAAGGCTCGACCCACACCTCGTCCGCACCGCAACCGCCTACCGGCGAATAACGCCCGCGAGCGGATTTAGCCCGCCTTGCCCCGAGCGCATCGGGGTATCATAGCGCTGAATCAACAACCCTCCCTGCGACCGAACGTAGGGAGGGTTGTGTCTTGAAAAGCCATCTGAACATATTGAGCCGTCTGCAGGGTGCCGACGCCCTACCGTTTGCGGACGAATTGCTACCGTTTGCCGAGCGGGTGGCACGCGAGGCGCTCGAGGCATTGTCGCCCACGCGATGTGCCGGCTGCGAGCGCGCCGGTGCGCTGATCTGCCAGGATTGTCTGGCATCGCTCGCGCTCATCGACCTACGTCATAGCTGTACCCGATGCGGCGCCCCGTTTGGGGATTTGCTGTGCACTGAGTGTTCGGTCGAGGGCGCGTCCTCGGCAATGGCGGAGGCGCTCGACCGCTGCCTGGCGTGCGCCGTCTATGCACATCCGCTGCCGCGCATTATCAAGGCGTACAAGGATGCGGGCGAGCGCCGTCTGGCACCGTATCTGGCGGAGCTACTCTACGACACCGCCTTGCATGCCCAGGTGGCAGCCTCCGATCGCTACGGCAGTGTGCTGTCCGGCGCCGACGCGGTGGTATTTGTGCCCGCGACTGCGGCAGCGTTTCGGCGGCGTGGATTCGACCATATGGAAGCAATCGCGCGCTCGTTTTGCGATCTTTCGGGTGTGCCGTTGCTGGACGCCCTGGTCAAATACGGTCATGGTGACCAGCGAGAGCTCGGTCGCGATGAACGCCGGGAGCATGCCCGGGGCATGTACGAGACGGTCGAGGATGTGCGGGGCAAGCGCCTGCTGCTCATCGATGATGTCATTACCACGGGCGCGACCATGGCAGCAGCCTCGGCGGAGCTCAAGCGTGCCGGCGCCGCAGCAGTCGATGGTCTCGCTGTCGCACGCGTTTGGTAGGGGTGGTTTTGTGGCAGTGAAGATAGCGCGGCGTGACGAGCCGATAAGCGAGCAACTGGCGGCCTCCGTAATCCTGACCGGCGCCTCGGCGCTGCGCATGATGCGCGCCGAGCGCCGACAAATGGGTTACATCAGCTGGAGAGACCTCGCTCCCGATGAAGAGCGCCGTGTGCTGCATGCATCGTCTCCCTCGGCCGAGGACATCTATCTTCCCGATTTGGTGCGGACCGGAGCCGTGAGTGGCGATGTCCAAGAAGACTTGTGCCTGCTGGTGGGGTCGGCGAAGCAGCGTCGCCGCATGCCTGGTGCAAGCTGGTCCGTTTGTTCTGTAGGTCTGCCGGTTGGTTCGATTCTGGAGGTGGAGCCGGGGGTGTACAGCTTGTCTCCCGAGGCCCTCTGCGTAGCCGTTGCGCGCGAGCTTGGCTGCATCCAGGCATTTGCCCTGGCACAGGAGCTGTGCTCCAAGATTTCGCTGAGCGATCGCGGGCAGTATCTGCCCCCTTACAGCTCGCCCACCGCGAACAGGCTGGCAAAGGATAGGGACCATCCGTCAGATGTGGGCTACTTTGAGGTCGAGCCAGTGCTGACGCCCGATCGCCTGGCAGATTACCTTTCGGCATGCAAGGGGAGCGCGGCCAAGCAGCTGCGGCGGCTGTGCCCCTATCTGTCGGAAAACCTGCGCTCACCCATGGAATGCATCATGCTTGCCATGTTTTCGCTTCCGTTTTCCTATGGCGGATTTGTCTGCGGTCCCTTTAAGACCGACCACAAGATCGAGTTCAACGACCGTGCGCAGGCGATCTCGGGAATGCCGCATGCAGTCTGTGATGCGTATCAGGAGGCGGCCCGGTTTGACTTGGAATACAACGGCGAGCAGGGCCATGGCTCCCGAAGCGGACGCATCCACGACGAAAAACGCAACACGGGCTTTTTGGCCATGGGGATCGAGGTTGCGACCGTCAACAATGAAATGCTTTGCGACATGGAAGCGATAGAAGCACTCGCATGGCGTATCCATCAACGCATGGGCAAACGGTACCGCAATCGCGTCGACGCCCGCAGGAAGAAACAAGAGGCGTTGCTTAATGCGCTTCGGGCGTGTTTCGGGCTTAAACCGGCCTAACAACGCCGGGGAACAGGGGGTTGGATATATGCTCTGGCCAAAAAGTGGCAAATATGAGTACTGCTACAAAACTAGTAACAGCAAATTCCAAGAGTTTTGGACTCAGAGCCGTCGTAAAGTAAGGAGATAATAAACAAATGTAGAATATCTAACTATCAAGTTAGCGGAAATGAGCGCTAAATCTGTCCACGAGGCCAATAATACCTGCCACTAATTTGGTGACAGT
>CABRZN010000019.1 GCA_902475445.1 uncultured Collinsella sp. | reverse complement strand
GGCGTTTGCAGCGTCGAGCCGTTACGCGGTTTGCAAAACCGCGTAACCTACTACACGGCCTGGGCCAGCTTCTCGGCTCGCTCGGCGGCGGCGAGTGCCTCGATGACGGTGCCGAGCTGGTCGCCCAGAAGGACGCCGTTGTAGGTGGAGTTGAAGCCGATACGGTGATCGGTCACGCGGTCCTGGGGCTGGTTGTAAGTACGGATCTTCTCGGAACGGTTACCGTGGCCGATCTGGCTTTGGCGCTCGGCACCGAGCTCGGCCTGCTGCTTCTCGAGTTCCATCTCGTACAGACGGGCACGCAGCATCTGCATGCAGACCTCGCGGTTCTGGATCTGGGAACGTTGCTCCTGCGACTGCACCACGGTGTTGGTGGGCAGGTGGGTGATGCGCACGGCGGAGTAGGTGGTGTTAACGCACTGACCGCCAGGGCCGGAGGCGCAGTAGGTGTCGATGCGCAGGTCGGACTGGTTGATCTGGACGTCGATTTCCTCGGCCTCGGGAAGCACGGCGACGGTGGCCGTGGAAGTCTGGATACGGCCCTGAGACTCGGTCTTGGGGACACGCTGGACGCGGTGCACGCCGGATTCGTACTTCATGACGGAGTAGACACGGTCGCCCTCGACCTTGAACTCGATGGACTTAAAGCCGCCAGCCTCGCTGGGGCTGGAATCGAGCACGGTGGTCTTCCAGCCGCGCGATTCGCAGAAGCGCTGATACATCTTGTACAGATCGCCGGCAAAGATGGCAGCCTCGTCGCCACCGGCGGCGGAGCGAATCTCGACGATGGTGTTCTTGTCGTCGTTGGGATCGCTCGGGATGAGCATGTACTTGATGTCTTCCTCGAGCTGGGGGAGCTTGGCCTCGTTTTCGGAGATGTCCATCTGGAGCATCTCCTTCTCATCGGCATCGGTGGTATCGTGCAGCATTTCCTTGGCAGCCTCGATGTCATCGAGCGCGCCGATGTACTCGCGCGAGGCGGCAATGAGGTCGGACTGGTGCGCGTACTCCTTGTTGAGACGCGTGAACTCCTTGATGTCGGAGGCGACGGCCGGGTCGGAAAGCTTCTTCTCGAGCTCCTCGTAGGCCTTGATGATCTTTTCGAGCTTGTCGCGCATGGCGGGACTCCTTTATGTGCGTGAAGGTGAAAATCGGCAGAGTTGATGGGGCGCGCGGCGCCACTGCGGGGGTAAGCCCAGCTAGAACATGTCGATCTTCAGATACATGCGCATCCCTTCGCGTATGGGGTACATAGTTGCGGTCTAACCCATACATGATAGCGTGCGCAGGCATACCTGCATATAACCCGCACGGAATGCGACAAAGGGTCAGTCTCTTTCCTTGAATACAACTTCATCCGAACGCCTCCCGCATTCATCCGCACATATACGGATAAATTTGGGAATCCGATACCCTGAGGGCCGGATCGGCCGGCCCCGGGAGATCGGAGGACGCCATGTCCGGAAAGGGCGGGAAGGGCGCCGCGAGGGCGGTCCCGAGGACCCACGGCAGGCTCACCGGGTACGAGCGGGACACGGTCCAGAGGATGCTGAAGCGCAGGGTTCGCTCGGCCACTTCCTCGAGAGGTTCAAGGGCGTATCGACCCGCAGGCTCCACAGCTGCCTGATGTGGTTCAGATGGCTGCGCGAGGCCGCACGCGTCGGGGACAGGACGTCGCTCATGCGCGAGCAGCTCGACGACGGGCGTTACGAAAAGATCCGGAAGAAGATGATGGAGCCGGAGTGCGAGTTCCATCTGGAGCCGGACGTGCAAACGGCGGGTTAACATAGCCTTTCACCAAAAAGGGCGAGCGGCCGCGCCCTGCGACCACCCGCCCTCAATCAAAGCCCTTCTCGGCCGCCGTAGCTACCGGTTCCGGCGCCGCAGGATAACGCCTGCGGCGATCAGCACCACCGCGCCGCCCGCGATGCCACCCAGGGCCATCGGCGACAAGCTGGTATCGCCCGTATACGGCAGACCCGGCTTCTCCTCCTTCGGCACCGGTGACTTGCTCGGCGGATTGGTGGGCGGCTCCGTCGGCGGGGTGGTCGGCGGCGTGTACGTGTTCTTGAACACCGGCGCCACGGCGCCGTCATAGGTTACCGTCGCCACCAGATGGCCCGCACCGTCGTCCGTCACCGTCACCGTTACCCGGTGCTCGGCCGCGTCGTACGTCACGTTCTTCTGACCGTCGTCCACCTCGGAGATGCTGTAGGCGTACGTTCCGGGCTTGTCGTACGAGATCGCCTCGAAGCCCACCGTGCCGTCCGCCGCGTTCTTTGCGGTCTGCAGCACCTTGCCGTCGGCATCCTTCAACTGGAAGGAGAACTGCCCTTCCTTCAGGTCCTCGCCGCTCAGCACCTTGGAGGCCCCCAGCTTCACCTCAGTCGCGGCCGGCGCGTAACTGTTGCTGAACGCCACCGCATCCGCAGCCTTGCCGCCCTTGCTGTAGGCAACCTGCGCCTCCAGCGCGTGCGTCTCCGCATTCTCCGTCACCGTCACCGTCGCGGTAAAAACCGTCGTGTCGTAGGTGACGCCGTTCGCCGTCGCCCCTGCCCGCTCGGACACGGTGTAGACGTACGTCCCCACCTTGTCCAGCTGCAGCGGCGCGAAGCCAAACGTGCCGTCGGCGCCGTTCTGCACCGTCTGCACCACGTTACCGTCGGCGTCCTTCAGGTCGAAGGAGAACTCACCCTCGGCCAAGTCGCGGCCGGTCAGAGCCTTCGTTCCGGTAATCGTCGCCGTCGTTGCCGTCGGCGTGTAGATGTTGGTGAAGGTCAGATCCGCAGCCGTCTTGTTCGCCGTCGCGGTCAGCTGGCCGCTGCCGTCGTCGGTCACGCTCACCGTCACATCCAACACCGCATCGCTGTAAGTGATGGTGCCATCTTGGCCCGCAACCTCCTTCACCTGGTACGCATGCGAACCAGTCGCAGTGTACGAGATGGCCTTGAAGGTAAACGCCTTACCCACGTTCTTGGTCCGGTCGATCTCCTGCCCCGTGGCCACGTCAATCAGCGCGAACGTGAACTCGCCATCGGCGGGCGTCCGCGTGGTGGACGGGTCGGCATTCTCAAGCACCTTGGTGCCAGAGATCTGGTAGGAGGTCTGGCCCGGCTGGTAGCTGTTCGTAAACGTCATGGTGTTGGGGGTGACGCCGTTCTCGGTACCCTCGCTCGGCATCACCGTGGAGCTCTCCACCACCAGCTTGCCGTCGTTGTTGTCCTTCACCACGTAGGTCAGGGTGTACGTCTTGCCGGTGTAGGTCACGCCCGGCACGCCCGGCGCGTCGTCCGTCGGCTGCACCTCGCGGACCGTGTAGATAAAGGTGCCCGCATGGTCGAAGGTCAGCTCGTCGAAGGCAACCTTGCCGTCGGCGTCGTTCTTCTGGGTCTGAAGCACCTTGCCGTCGGGCCCCACCAGCTCGAACGCGAAGTCTCCCGCCTTCATCTGGTAGCTGCCGCCGTGCACGTCAACGCTCTTGGTGAGGGCGATCGCGCCGGAGACCGTCGCCTGTGCCTTGTAGGCGTTGGTGAAGGTGGGCTTCGTGGCGTCCTTGCCGTCGTAGGCAACGCTCGCCCGCAGCGCGCCGGCGTTGTCCACGACCTTCACCACGGCGTGGTGCACCGTATCGTCGTAGGTCACGTAGGCCAGGTCGCCCTTCCGCTCCACGATGGTGTACTCGTGAGTACCCGGCTTCGCGTAGGAGAAGGCGTCGAAGCTGACGCTTCCGTCCTCGCCGTTCTCAGCGGTCTGGATGGGCTGCTTGCCCTTCAGCTGCTCAGCCGTCAGGTTGCCCTCGTACACATCGAAGGTGAACTCGCCGCCCTTGAGTACGATCGGCGTGTTGTCGTCCTTCTTCACGTACCTCTTCTGCGCACCGAGAGCCAGACCGGTCGCGGCCGGCTGGTAGTTGTTGGTGAAGGTCTCCGGGCCTGATGTGCTCGTAACGATCGCCTTCGCGTTCAGCGTGCCCGTCCCGTCGTCCTTAACCGTTACTTTGTAGGTGAGCGCATGGGTATCGTAGACCATGCCCGGCTCCGTGCCCCACTGTTCCACGATGGTGTAGGTGAAGTCCTTGCTCGCGGCGCCGTCCAAGTCGGAGAGCTGGAACTCGCGCGTGAAGCTGACCTTGCCGTTTGCATCGTTCTTCGCGGTGTCGAGCACGTTGCCGGCAGCGTCCTTCAGGTCGAAGGTGAACTCGCCGTCCGCGGGCTTCGTCGTGTGGTCGAAGCCGTCCGCAACCTTGATGGTCTTGGTCGCCGTCAGGATTACGGAACCCTTTGCGTCGTAGGTGTTGTTGAAGGTGGGAGCCGTAGCGGCACCGTCATAGGTGACGGTCACCTTCGTCTTGTTGTTGTCGCCCTGGTTCTGCTCTACCTTGACGTGGACCTTGACTTCCTTGGCGTCGTAGGCCACGCCGTCGACGGTCTGGCCGGCTTTCTCCTCCTTGAGCGTGTAGTCGTACTCGCCCAGGTTCAGGTTCTTGACGGCCAGCTCGACCTTGCCGCCCCGGTCGTTGGTGCCCTTGGCGACCTCGTTGCCGGCCTGGTCGTACAGGCCGAAGGTGAACGCGTCGGCCGTCAGGTCCTTGCCCGTGAGGATCTTCGTCGCCTCGACGGTAACGTCCGTCGTCGGCTTCGAGTTGGTGAAGGTCGGAACGTCGGCCTCGCCGTCGTAGGTGGCGGTCGCCTTTAGCTCGCCCTTCTCATCGGAGACCTTGATGTGGACCTTCACGTCCTTCGTGTCGTACACGACGGTCGGGTCGTTGCCGGCAACCTCCTTGATGGTGTAGTCGTGATCGCCCGGCGTGTCGTAGCTGATTGCCTGGAAGGCGACCTTGCCGTCCTTGTCATTCTGGACGGTCTGGATCACGTTGCCATCCTTGTCGAGCAGCTGGAACGTGAAGTCGCCCCCTGCGAGCTCGCCACCCGTGAAGCGCTTCGTCGCCTTGAGCGTTACCGAGGTCTCCTTCGGGTGGTACGTGTTCGTGAAGGTCTTGTCTCCACTCGTTACCTGCGGTGTGGCCGTCAGCGAGCCGGTGCCATCGTCCGCGACCGTCACCTTGTAGATGAGCGCATGGGTGTCGTAGACCATGCCCGGCTCCGTGCCCGGCTTCTCCGCGATGGTGTAGGTGAAGTCCTTGCTCGCAGCGCCGCCCAGGTTGGAGAGCGTGAACTTGCGCGTAAACTTCACCGTGCCATCGGCCTTGTTCGTCGTGGTGCCGAGCACCTTGCCGTCGGCGTCCTTCAGCTCGAACGTGTATTCGCCGCCCTTCAGCTTGGTGTCGTGCGTGAAGCCGTCCGCGACCGCGATGACCTTGGTCGCCGTCAGCTCCGCGGAGCCGGTTGCGTCGTAGGTGTTCTTGAAGGTGGGGGCATCCGTCTTGCCGTCGTCGTAGGTAACGCTCGCCTCCAGCTGTCCGGCGTTGTCCATGACCTTCACCACGGCATGGTGCACCGTAGCGTCGTAGGTCACGTGGGACAGGTCGCCCTCCTGTTCCGCGACGGTGTATTTGTACTCGCCGGCCTTGGTGTAGTCGATGGCCGGGAAGGTGACGGTGCCGTCCTCGCTGTTCTTGGCGCTCCGGATGGGTTGCTTGCCCTTCAGCTGCTCAGCCGTCAGGTCGCCCTCGTACAGGTCGAAGGTGAACTCGCCGCCCTTGAGCGTGGCCGGCGTGTTGTCGGGCTTCACATAGGCCTTCTTCGCCGTGAGCGCCACCGAGGTCTCGGCGGGCTGGTACTTGTTAGTGAAGGTCGGGGCATCGTTCTTGCCGTCATAGGTGACGGTCGCCTTCGCCTTGTCGCCCTCCGCCTTCACCGAGACGTGAACCTTCACCGCCTTGGTGTCGTAGGTGATAGTCGGATCGGCACCGACGTTCTCCTCCTTGAGTTTGTAGTCGTACTCGCCGATGGTCAGACCGGTGAGGGCAAGATTGATCTTGCCCTCCTTGTCGTTCTGGACGATCTTGACGGGATTACCCGTGGACGTGTCGCCTTGGTACAGGCCGAAGGCGAACGCGCCGTCCGTCAGCGCCTTGCCCGCGAGAACTTTCGTGGCCTCGACGGTAACGTCCGTCGTCGGCTTCACGTTGGTGAAGGTCGGCACGGCCTTATCGCCGCCGTAGGTGACGGTCGCGTCCAGCGTGCCGTTCTTGTTATCGGTAACGCTGACCTTGACCTTCACTTTCTGACCGTCGTAGACGATGGTCTGGTCGTTACCGGTAACTTCCTTGATGGTGTACTCGTAGTCACCTGCCTCGGTGTAGTTGATGGGCTGGAAGGTAATGTTGCCCTTCTCGTCGTTCGTGACGGTCTCAATGGGCGTGCCTTCCGCCTTGTCACCCTTGTACAGAGCGAACGAGAAGTCGTTCCCCGCGAGCGCACCGCCCCTAAAGCGTTTCTTCGCCGCCAAGGTCACGGAACCCTTCGCAGCATAGCTGTTGATAAAGGTGGCGAGGTTCACCTTGCCGTCCTTGACCTCAGCCTTGATGGGCTTGGCCTCAGCGTCACCATCCTTCTTCACCGTCACGCCCGTGACGGTCAGCTTGGCGTCCTTATCCTCGACCCTTACCGTGACGGTATAGGTCGAGGCGTCCATCGTCCAGCCGGCGTTCTGCACGCCGTCCGCTGCGGGATCATCATCAGCGTTGTGCACCTCGGTGAGCGTGAACGTGTACTCGCCCGCCTTGTTGAACGTCATATTCGAGAAGTCGACCGTCTGGCCCTTGTCCTTGATAATCTTGTCCTTCGTGGCCTTGGACTCCGCGCGCGCGTCGCCCGCCAGGTCGTCCGACACACCCAAGTCGCCGGCGGCGATCTTCTGCTGTGTCTCTTCCGTGGCGGTCAGCGTGAACGAGAACGCCTTCTCCGTGCTCTCAACACCGGAGATCTTCTTCGTCACCTGCGGGGTCAGCTCGTCGCTGGCGTCTGACTTGTAACTGTTCTTGAACGGGACGGTAGGCGTAGCGGGCTTCGCATTGCGACTCGAGACCGTCTTCACGTAGTTGGTCGTGGTATCGAGGCCCTTAATCGCCTCGGCTGTCAGCGCATCAACGTTGCCGCCCCCGCCAACAAGCGCCGTCACGCCCGGGCCCTTCGCGATGGTCGTCTCGGTGTAGAGCTGGCCTTTGTTGTCCGGATTCGGCTTCACCGCAATGAGCACGTAGGCGTCACCGGGGTACTCGGTGTCATACGTGTATCCACCAGCGTTGGCGCCATGCGCCTCAGACACCTTGTACACATACACCTTGTTGTAGCTCAGCTGCGTGAAGTTCATCTTCAGCTTGCCGGACATCGTGGCGGTCTGCGTATCGTCACCGTCATCCTTGCCCACGGTGTTCTTGAACGACTTATCGGTATCAGCCGGCTCCGGGGCCGTCGTACCGTTATACGTCATCGCCTCGATGGTGAACGGGAACATGCCATTCTTCAGCGGGGTACCAACCAGAGTCTTGGTCACATCGATGCCCGCGTAGGTACCAGAGGCCGCATAGATGTTGGTGAACGCGGCGGCGTCCGTCACCTGCCGGTCGGCATCCGTCGTCGCCTGCTTGTTGTCGTACGCAACCGACGCGGTCAGCTTACCGGTGTGCTTGCCGTTCTCGATATCGGTCACTGTGTACGTCACCGTGGACGTATGGCCGTCATACGCAATACCAGTCTTATCCGCGTCGGTCGGCTTCGTCTCGTTCACATTGAACGTATACGTGCCCGACTTGGTGAACACCAGGTCGCCCGCACCGAAGGTTGCAGAACGCGTCGCGTCACCGGCGCCTGCGATCTCAACCTTAGTCGTCAGATCGCCGGTCTCATCGGAGTCGGTAGCCTTCCTCTGGGTAACGACCTTGTTTTTAACCGCATCCCTCGTCGCATCATCCGCCGGCGTCAGGGTGAAGTCGAACGCATCGCTCGTCTCCCACGCGCGCCCGGTGAACGTCTTTTGCACGTTAACCGGCGCCGACGTCGCCTGGGTCACCGTGTAGGTGTTCTTGAACGGGATGTATCCGTTGGCGTCCGTCAGCTGCGTGCCGTCGGCCTTCCAATACGTGACCGTGGAGGACAGGCACTTACCCGTCCCAGACTCGTTATCAACCTGCTGGTTCTTCATCAGCACGTAGTACACCGTATCGTCGTAGCCCATGCCACTGGACGTCGATGTATCGGAATCCTTAACCTCGGTCACCTTGTACACGTAGGTGAGGTTCTCGCTCTCCATCGTATAGGTGATCTGCGGGAACGCAGCGATACCGTCGTCATCGTTCTTCGCCGTGGTCGTGGTGGACGTGCACCCCTTAGGCATGGGGACCTTGCTGGCACCAACGCTGTAGGAGGTGGCGAGCTTGCCGAAATCGATGGCTCCACTCGGCACGGCATCATTCTTCATCCCGCCGAGTGCCTCGAGCTGGAACGTGAACTTATCCTTCACAAGCGGATTTGCACCGGACTGGTCGGCATACGTCTTCTGCACGTTGAAGGAGATGGTCTTCTCATCGGTGTTATAGGTGTTCGTGATCTTGGCGATTTTGTCAGCGACCTCGATCGGGCTGTCCTCATAGCTCACGCCGTCGTCGGTATAGGTCTGCTCCATCTTGACTTCCGGCTGCGACAGCGTGCCGTCGCCGTTATCCCTCACCGTCACCGTGACGCGGTAGGAAGCGCTCGAATACCCGAACCCGGGCAGCCAGTCAGCGTCGTTTTGAGACGGCGTGGCCTCGGCAATGAGATAGGTGTAGGTGCCGGGCTTGGCGTACTCAATCTTACCGAAGTCGAACTTGCCCCCGTTCTCGACGGTCTTCACAACCTGCTTCATATCACTCACGGGCGCATCCTCGGCACCGTCAGGCATCGGCGTGCGCTTGTCCGCGCGCAGGTAAATCTTGAAGCTATCGCCATCTTTCCAGTCACGGCCCTGGAGCACCTTCTGCGCCCAGAACGCATTGGTGAGCGTCACCGGCGACTTTACGCTGTAGGTGTTCGTGAACACCAGTTTGTTGGCGTCGGCCAGCGTGCCGTTGGCGTTCTGCTTCGCAATCGGGCCTTCGATGATGCCGTCCTCGCCGGTCTGGGACACGCTACCCTTCTCGCGACCGGTCAGCTTATAGCCACCCGGCATCTCGCCTGTGCCAGTCAGCTCTTGAACCTCATACTTGTCACCCTCGCTAAGACCGTACACGCGGATCGTCTGGCCGGCAGTGATGGTTTGCTTGCGACCGTTCGTCAGATCGAACATATCGCCGACCTGCTTCTCATCGGCCACGCCCGCCTTCTCGAAGACTGCAGCCTTATACGTCTTCCCATCAGGCACAGTGAACTTGAAGGTGAACTCCGCATCCGGATTGCCCGTCAGTCCCTTCGGCACCACGACATGCTTGGTCACTTCGAGGCTTGCCTCGCGCTTGTTAGCCACGCGCACACAGGTGGCACCCGTGAACAGGGCATTCAGGTTCATGTCGCCCAGATTGGCACGGGCACCTTTCGACGTGGTCCCCTTGGGCTGCTCGTCCTGGGTGATACCCATACGTATCCAGCCCGTCTCGGTCTCCAGGCGGTAGGGTTCGTCCTTCACGGTGGGCCCATACTGGTAGACACGTCCGTTGGCGCCGTACTTGAGGCGCACCGTGTCGCCGGCACCGGCGGGATTGACATCGCTCCACGACAGATTATCGTCAGCATCGGTCATGCCATTCGAGGTCTGCCGCGTACCCTTGATCCACGTGAGCGTGCTGTCGATGTCGCCCTCTGCGCCAAACTGGCCCAGGCTCTTCATGAGCGCGCCCGGGCCCACGAACGTCGAAACGCCGTCATCGTCCGTACCAGCATCGGCATGGACGCCGTAATCGTCCACAATCACCTTGGTGAGCGTGTCGTTAAGCAGGAAGCCCTCGGGCGCCGAGACCTCCTTTAGGAAGTAGGTTCCCTTCACGAGCGGCCTGTTACGGTAGCTCGTATTCGGGAATATGCCCGCACCTTCGAGCGGAACCGGGCTATCGACCGACCTCGTCTTCAAGGTGTCATAGGGGGTCTGCTCACCCTTGAGCACGACCTTGCCACTCTCGTCCGTCGTCACCTGATCGGCCTTGTACAAGCCGAACGTCGCCCCGTCAACGGGCTTGCCCTCGGTATCGGTCTTCTGCACGAACAGGCGATTCTGGATGTTCGTGACGAGCAAGCGCGTGGCGAACTGTCGCTTGAAGTTCGTGCCGTCTGCGATGTCGTCACTGTACACGTGGACGGTGTTCTCGGGCGTCGCGTCGCCGATCGAGCTCGCCGTTGTGTGGTAGATGGCCACCGTGTACTCGGCATCCTTGCGGTCATCACCGCTCAGCAGGTAGTAGTACTTGGAGATGTCGCCGGGCAGATTTTGAATCTCTACCTGGTACTGGCCGCTCGTGTTGAGCGTGAAGGCGTGCAGGTCCTTCTTCGCCGCCTCGATAGCGCCGGCCATGCTCGGCTTCTTGGCGAGGGTGTATCCCGCTCCCGTCGATGGATCGCCCGACACGGCGTACCAATTGTTCTGATCTTTGATACCTGTGCTTGCGCTTTTATCGCGCTTGAGCACCACAGCGAACAGTATGCCGGAGTCCAGGCTGACGGTCTCTTTGGACTGCGTCAGATCATTATTCGCCTTGTACACGGTCGACGGCGCGGTGATGGTCTCCTTCGCGCCGGCGAACGCACCCGTCTGCCACACGGCGCTGTCCGCGTCCATACCGCCGCGGTTGATGATGACGCCGCCCGCGCCGTTCTTGTCGCTCGTGGGCACGTACTCGAGCTGCATGCTGCCACCCGTCGCCGTGAGACTCGAGCGGTATCCCTCGGGCACGTGCGTCTCCTTCAGGAGGTAGTACTTGCTGCCGTGATCCTCCTTGTAGAGATCATCGAAGTTGATGACACCGTTGTCCACGTCGTTCGTGAGCGTTAGGCGGCCGGCCTCGTCCGTGGTGCCGGAGCCGAGAAGCGCGTTCTCGTTATTGGTCGTATCTGTAAATTTCCCGTCTGTTTTGTACAGCGCGAACTCGGCACCCTGTACGAACTTGCCATCCTGGTCGAACTTGATAATGTCGGACTCGGGAACCGTCACGAGGTTGAACTTGAGCCTCATGTTGGAGTCGGTGGCGCCACGCTCCAAGTAGAAGAACTTGAGCGTGTGGTTGGTGCCGTTAGCGAAGGTGTTGCCAGTGAAGCCCTTAGTAGTATCCCGCTTCGCTTCCTGGAACTTGCTTAACAGCGTGCCGTCTGGGGAATCGTTAACCTTAATCTCGCCCGTTTGGAAGTCAATGGTCAGCTTAGCACTGGTGTGGATGCCGCCAATGTCGCCCACAAGGACATCGTCAATGAACACCCAGACGTCATCGTCGCCGGCGAACTCGAAGGTCATGGGCTTGTCAGCGTTCGTTTTGCCATCCTTCGGCTGCACGAATCGCGTGGACATCGAGAGGCCGAAATAGTGGTTGAGGGGATTGCCATCGTTATATTGCGAGTCGCCGAAGTTTTGCGACGTAATGCCGTTCGGGACGAGGCTGCCGTTCTCCTCCTTGAATACCTCATTGGCCGCATCGAAGGGGAAGAACTGGCCTACTGTCTGAGGCCCAGACCCCGCTTGCTTAACGCCGGGGGCATCGTATACATCAAATGCATTCTTATTGGCGTTGTACGCCGCGTAGTTCCGCGAGCTGTCATACTCGTAGTAGCCACCCTTGGCCTGCAACAGACCCGTCACACCCATATGGGATATCTTGCCCGTCTGGACGGAGGAATCAAACAGGTAGCCGAGGGATTCTCCCTCCCAGCGGTCGGTGAGTCTCGGGTAACCACCGGCAAGAACGTTGTTCACGATGCCGGTGCGGACCCCGGAGCCACCCGTATACTGGTTGAGTTCCTCGTTGGCTCCTTGATCCTTGAACTGGAAGCGGTGTTTTGCGTTGATGCCGCCGCTGCCGGAAACCGACAGATGGTCATCGGGATTCACCCAGTAATCAAACAGGTTGATCGTCGTCCCCGAGGGCGAGGTCGTCGGAACCGTGTGGTCGGAGATCGCCGCCTCGGCACGAAGCGGCAGGAAGAAACTCGCCGTCAGCGCGACGGCGAGGACCAGAACAATCGCATATGGCGAGACCGGGCACAGCCCGCGGCGACGGCCATAAGACATGACGGACCACCGCTCGCGCGGCCGATGTTCACCAGGAAGTCCCCTGCTTAGACACCCCCCCCGGTAGCAATATTCACGAGTCGAGACGTCATCTCTCTGAGCTCCTGCATAATTTCCTCCCCAGTCACACGGCGACCTGCCCGGGCACTCCCCGGGGGGCCGAGGCAGTCTGGCACATGCCCGCAGTCGTTCAAGGAATACCAACCCCAGCATATGTCTCTTAAGATATCTTAGTCTTTTTCTATGACAGTTTTTGTCTCATTACCGATGAAATCGGCTCAGTCCCTCTGTCGCATTCTAGAGCGTGTGGAGCAGGGCGATGAGGAAGCGGATGCCTTGGAGGTAGGCGCGACGGGTGATGCGCTCGTTGGTGCCGTGGACGCCGCGGTCGCATTCGTCATCGTCGACCACAAAGGCGGAGAAGCGGATGCACTCGTGGCAAATGCGCTGGTAGTTGGCGGCATCGGTTGCACCAATCACGGTCGAGGGCACGATGTCAATCGGCTCTTGGCCCACCGCAGACGATCCGTTTTCCTCCGTCCCCTTGGAATCACGGAAATAGCGGGCGGCGATGGCGCGGACGGCCTCGAGACCCGGACCGCCCACGCGCGGGAACGGCGAGGGCTCGGAGCTGCCGGGGCCCAGCTCGACCTCGACTCGACCAGCGAGCCCAGCGGTGGCAACGGCCTCGCGGCAGCAGGCCACGACATCGGCCACGCTCGTACCCTCGAGCATGCGGAAGTTGATATTGGCCCACATATCCTGCGGCATTACGTTGGCACCGGTACTGCCGCCTTCGATTTGCGTGGGCGCGCAGGTGGTGGTCACAAGCGGGTACAGCTTTTTGCTGGCGAGGCAGTCGCGCACGATGGCATCCTTGCTGGTAGCAATCTCGTCTGCGGTATAAAGCCCCAGCTCGACGAGCTGCGCGGCAAGCAGATCGGTCACACGCGCCGGCCACTCGATATCGCAAATCGCGGCAATAGCGCGGCTGAGCACTTCGAGCGACGTGCCACCGTAAGGGTTGGAAGAATGCCCGCCTTCGTTCTTCGTCTTGAGCACGATATCGGCATAGCCCTTCTCGGCAAGATCGGCATGCATAAGCCAACCCTCACCTGCGCCGTACTCGGCAGCCGCAACGATACGATAGTCGCCCTCGTCGATCAGGTACTCAAGCTCAACGCCACGCTCCTCGAGCGCGCGACCAATGGCACCCGCGCCGTACTGCGTGGTCTCCTCATCCTGGCCAAAGGCCAGCAGCAGCGTTCGTTCGTGTTGCCAGCCGTGCGCCAGCGCATACTCAACGGCCTCCAAGATGCCCGCAACCTGGTCTTTCATATCGATGGCGCCGCGACCCCAAATATAGGTGTCGTCCACGTTCCCGCTAAAGGGATCGTGCGTCCAGTCCGTCTCGGTGCCCGGCACCACGGGAACCACGTCCATGTGGCCCATGAGCATGACCGGCTTGAGGGCGGGGTCGGTGCCGGCAAGCGTCACGAGCAGCGAATGGTCGATGAGCTCGACCTCGCCCGTCGCAAACACGCGCGGCCAGCCCTGCTGCATATAGGCGCGCAGGTCGTCAAACGCCTGCCAGTCCACCGTCTGGGCATCCATGCTCGAAATCGTCGGAAACGACAGCACGCGGCCCAGGCGCTCGCACGCGCCGACCTCATCGATATCGGCAAAATCATCCTCGTGCGCAAAGAAGCGCCAAACCTCGGCCATGCCTTCCTCCAAAAATAACGTGGCAAAGAGGCGGTCCCTTTGCCACGTTCGCTTGCATTATTTGTCGTTGAGATAACGCGAGAGGAACTCGCGGGTGCGCTGGTGCTTAGGGTTGCCAAAGAGTTCGGCCGGCGCGGCATCCTCGAGCACCACGCCCTTGTCCATAAAGACCACGCGATCGGACACGGTGCGGGCAAAGGCCATCTCGTGCGTGACGACCACCATGGTCATGCCGTCGGCCGCGAGCTTGCGCATGACCTCGAGCACCTCGCCCACGATCTCGGGGTCGAGTGCGGAGGTCGGCTCGTCGAACAGCATGATCTGCGGGTTCATGCACAGGGCGCGAGCGATGGCCACGCGCTGCTTTTGGCCGCCGGACAGGCGACCCACGGCGGCGTGCGCGAACTTTTCGAGTCCCACGCTCGTCAGATGTTCCATCGCGACCTTCTCGGCCTCGGCCTTGCTCATCTTTTTGAGCGTGACGGGCGCGAGCGTGCAGTTGTCGAGCACGTCCATGTTGTTGAACAGGTTGAAGCCCTGGAACACCATGCCGATGTCCTCGCGGAGTTTATTGATGTTGCAGCGCTCGGCCGTGAGGTCCTGGCCGTGGAACCAGATGTGGCCCGCGTCCGGGGTCTCGAGCAGGTTGAGGCAGCGCAGGAAGGTCGATTTGCCCGAGCCCGAGGCGCCGATGATGGTGACGACCTCACCGGGATTGACAGCGAGGTCGATGCCCTTAAGCACCTCAAGCGAGCCAAAGCTCTTGCGCAGGCCCTCAACGCGGATGAGCGGCTCATTGGTCTGTGCGGCGGCCGCAGCGCCGGTAGTGGCGGTATCTGCCATGATGTTTCTCCTCGTCTTGAGCCTAGTTGGAGCTGGGCAGCGTGGCCGGGGCCTCGGCGCCCAGCTTTTTGCCAAAAGCCTCGAGCAGGCGGCTCGCCACGAGCGTCAGGATCAGGTAGACCACGAGCGCCACGCAGTAGACCTCCATCTGGCGGTAGTACACGCCGGCGACGGTGGTGGTGGCGTACATGAGGTCGAACACGCCGATGACCGAAAGTACCGACGAGTCCTTGATGTTGATGATGAGCTCGTTGGTGAGTGCGGGGATCGCGTTTTTAATGCCCTGGGGGAACACGACCTTGCGCATGGCCTGCCACTGCGACAGACCCAGAGAACGCGCCGCCTCGGCCTGGCCGGCGTCGATGGACTCGATGCCGCCGCGCAGGACTTCCATCATATAGGCGGTAGAGTTGAGCGAGATGGTGACGAGGCCGGCGGTGAACGTGCTCCAGATCTGGTTGGCCTGGGCGGTCTCGAAGCCCATGCCGCGCAAAACGGTGAAGCCCGCGTAATAGATGAGCAGGCCCTGGACCATCATGGGCGTGCCGCGCACGATGGTGGAGTAGATGGTCGCAAAGCCGCGGCCGATGCTCTTAAAGAAGCGCGTGAGGTCGTTATCCACGCGGTCGAACGTCTGAATGCGCAAAAACACAAGGAGCAGCGCCAGGAAGAATGCGATGACGGTGCCGAAGGTGGCAAGCGCGATGGTGATCTCGATACCGCGAATGAAGAAGTCGCCGCTCTTGTAGGTCATGTAGACCAGGCTCGACAAAAAGTCGCTGGGGTTGGAATCCGAGACAATGCTCACCTGCACCAGGTCGATAAACGACATGACGCAGCGGTCGATAAAGAAAACTGCCGCGATGGCGACCACGACGTAGCTGCCTAAACGTGCTCCACGACGGAAACGCTCGGATGCGAACGGCGACTTTTCGCGATAGTCGCTCCAGTGCATAAGCTTGGTGACCAGCGCCGCCGCCGACACGACGAGCCACGCCCACAGGATTGCCCAAAGGCAATCCTGGAAGATACCGGTGGGAGCCAAGAAGCTCAGCGGTGTGGGGTTGCGCTGGCTAAACGCCAGGCCGAGCGCCGCGATAACGCTCGTGCCCAGGTACACATAACGGTGGTCGGCCTTGATAAAGGAGGCCAGACGATTGATGGTTTTCATGCTGCCTCCCTATGCCGGCTGACGGTCGAGGCACGCGTCCCACATTTGGTCGCGCTCCTCTTGGCTAATGCCCTTGAGTGTCTTGTCGATGAGCTTAAGGAGCTTGTCCGAGCCCTTGCGGCAGCCGACATTTGCCGCGACCTCCTGCTTAAAGCCCTCGCCCTCGGCAAAATGAATGGGGACGATGCCCGGGTTTTGGGCCATATAGCCCTTCTCGTTCTCGGTGTTATAGGTCACGGCGTCGCACGTGCCCTGCAGCAGGTTCGAAAACACCGTGGGGACGGAGTCGACCGGGTTTTTGTGCACAACGCCCGGGATCTCGTCGATGACGGTATCGAGCATGGTGTCCTTTTGGCCGAGTACCGTGGCACCGCTAAAGTCGCTGAGCTTGGTGGCGTTTTGGTAGGGGGAACCCTCTTTTACGAACAGGCCAAAGTAGCCAATGAAGTACGGGTCGGAAAAACCGACGGACTCCTCGCGCTCGGGCGTGGCGCTCATACCGGCGATGATGAGGTCGATTTGGCCGTTGTTGAGCGAGTCGATAAGGCCCGAGAAGCTCTGTTTGACGGCAACGGGCTCGCCGCCGAGGGCCTTGCAGACGATCTTGGCGATCTGCACGTCGTAACCATCGGCATAGGCGCCCTGCACGTTGTCGATGGGGATGGTGTACTCGCTGGCTTCGGAGACCTGCCAGTTGTACGGGGCGTAGGCCGCCTCCATGCCAATGCGGATCTTGTCCTTGCCGATCACGGAATCGGACAGGTCGTCGCGACCGCCGCCCGTCGTGGGCTGAACTACTTCCAGCGTGGAGGGACGCTGGCAACCGGCAAGTGCGCCGGCGACGACAGAAGCGCTCGCAGCGAGAGCGCTACCCAAAAAGATGCGACGGCTGCATATCGGCTGTGGATGCGCGTCGCGTTGATGGGGAGAATGCATAATCTGCCTTCCCTGTTGAATCGTATGCTGACGACTTAACAGGATATACGCCAGCGACCAGCAGCGCAGTACAAGCTCGAAAAATTAATAGACACACGGTAGTCATTGAGAGCGTCGATGTTTTGGCAATGCCAGCGAGCGCCGCCCAGAGCAAACAAGTTGGCATGAAAAAGGCAAGGCATAGACCTTCTGGTCATGCCATGCCTTTTGAATGACAAATTGTCGCTCTGGGCGGCGCGCAGCGTCGACCGGCCCGCCGTTCGTCAGAACGGCGGAACCTCTAGAGCAAGGTGACGCTAAAGCTACGTTTGTCGGTAGCGCCGGGAGCCAAGGTGATGGTGTTGACCTTGTGCTCAAAGACGTCGTCCTCGGTGTCCATGGTGGTATGACCGGTCCAGGGCTCGAGCGCCACAAACGGGGCATCGTTGGCGGCAGACCACACGCCAATGTACTTAAAGCCCTCAAAGTCGATCTTGACGCCGTGGCCCGACTTGCGGCCGCGCAGCGTGAGCGTGGAGCCCGGGGTATCGGTGAACATGATGGCGTCGTTATCGAAGCTGCGGTGCGTGATGGGCAGCACGTCCGAGTTATCGGGAGCCTTGTAGCTACCCTCGAACGTCATAAGACCGTCGGGCGTGATGATGGGAGCCTCGTTCGTCCAAGCCTCGGTAAACGCCAGCTCGTAATCCTCGAATGCCTCGTCCTCGGCACCGGGAGCCGGTACGTTAAACGCGGGGTGGCCGCCCACCGAGAACGGCAGGTCCACGTCGCCGGTGTTGGTGACGGCAAAGGTCTGGGTAAGCGTGGCGTCACCAGTCAGGGCATAGGTCATGTTGAGCTTAAAGTGGAAGGGGAATGCCTTGAGCGACTCGGGCGTGTCGGTGATCTCGTAGGTTACCGAGGAGCCGTCCTGCGAAACCTCAACCAGCTTGTGCTCGACAATGCGCGCGAGACCATGGCGCGCCATCTCGCAGATGCCGGCGGCAGATGTTGCCGTGTTGTTGCGCAGCGAGCCCACGATGGGGAACAGGATGGGCGCATGCTTGCCCCAAAAGGCGGGGTCGCCCTGCCACAGATACTCGTTGCCGTTGAAGGCAAGGCTCGTGAGCTGGGCACCCATGGAATCGATGGCTGCGGTGAGGCCGCCGCGCTTGATGGTGGTGACGGTGGACATGCTACTTCCTCCAAAAGTAAACAATAATACCGAGGGCTATTGTCCCACTCTTGGGAGCAGTGCGGGGCGGCGGCGCACCTATTGAGCGATCACGTAGAGATCAAACCCACCCTGTGGCGTTGAATCGACCGTATTGGGCGCCTGGGAGTTAAAGCTCACGGGCACCATGCGCTTTGAGGCGCGGAAGCGCGTGCCATCGGTGGCGACGGGAGGCTCGTCGACGGTGAGTTCATAGTCGCCGGGCTTGAGCTCGATGCCATCGCCGTCGGAGTTGACGTACTGATACTCGTCGACCGCCTGGCCCTTGAGCGTGCGGCCCACGATATGGATGAGCATCTGGCTGTCGCCGCGCGCGGTATCCCACGTCGCGTCGTTTTTGACCTCGACCGACACATGCACTGAGCGCGTACGGCTGAGCGACTGCTCGACGGACATCTCGACCGTGGCGGCGTCTTTTCGCTGCTGCTCAATATGGCCCCAAACGTTGCCGATTGCCGAGCAGGCGATGACGCCGGCCATAAAGGCGATGAGGATGGGGCCGAGTGGCGAGCGGCGGCCCGCGTCTTCCTCACGAGCCAAGTTGGGACGATGCGTGGGGGCGGGCGCCTGGGCACCCTGCGCGGGCACGTCGAGAATGCTGAAAGACGCCGTGCTGTCAGGATCGATGGTGTGGCGCGGCTGCGGGGTCTTTGCCGGCGAGATCGACATGTCGGCCGGCTCATCAAGCGTTGCCGTGGCATCGGCCTTTGCCTCGTCGGCCTCAGCCTGGGCCCAGGCCTGTTCGAAGGTCAGGGGCTCGGCAGGGTCGGGGTCCAAATCGGAGACGGCGTCGGTATCGTCGAGCGACACGTCGCTCGGCAACGGCTCGTCCCACTCCTCGTCCGGAGCCTCACCCTCGCTATACCACCATTCAAAGTTATCGATATCCATACGGGGCGCCCCTTAGGCCTCGCAAATAAACACTTGCTAGCCTTATACCCCCAGACGGCACCGAAGCTCACCCGCGCCGGACACGAAAACCGTCACAACATTCGACGCTTTTCCTCGTTTTCGAGATTTTCGCCGAATGTTGTGACGGTTTGGATGTGGCAAAGGGACTGTCCCTTTGTCACATTCTGTTAGAGTTGCAGGGATTGAATCCCGCTTATTCATGCGACATTGGAGTGACAACCTTGACCGCCGCAACCACGCCTAAAAGTAAGTCAACAGCCGCCGCGCTCTCCCCCGCGCGCACCAAGCTCTGCCTGGCGCTGCTCGTGCTGTTGGGATTCTCGCTCGGCTGCTCCGAGTTCGTGGTCATCGGCATCGAAAGCGACTTGGCAACGGAACTCGACATATCACTTGCTACTGCGGGCCAGCTCATCAGCGTGTTCGCGCTCGTCTACGCCATCGCTACGCCGGTGCTTGCGCTCAGCACGGGGCGATTCCGCCGCTACCAGCTGCTCGTGTGCTACAGCATCGTCTTTGTGCTCGGCAACCTGGTCATGGCACTGGCACCCAACTTCCAGGTTCTCTTTATCTCGCGCATTGTCCTGGGCTCCGTCTCGGGTGCGCTGCTCGCCGTGGGCGTGACGTACATCCCCGAGCTGCTGTCCCCGCAGCAAACTTCGCTTGCCATCTCGGTGGTATATGGTGCGTTTTCCGTGGCGATGGTCTTTGTGACCTCGATCGGTAAGTTTGTGGCCGACACGCTCGATTGGCACGTGGCCATGTACGGCACGCTTACCTTTGCCGTTTTGATCTGCGGAGCGCTCGTGGCGTTTATGCCGCGCGCCGGACAGACCGACGAGCCCGCCACCTTTCGTGAGCAGGCGAGTCTGCTACGCGAGCCGAGCATCATCACCGGCATGCTTATCTTCTTGTTTGGCGTGGGGTCGGTCTATGTGTTCTACGGCTACGTGACGCCTTATCTTGAGCAGGTGCTGGGCATGGGCACGGTCGAAGCCAGTACCACGCTTATGGCCTACGGCGTGTTCTGCCTGATCTCGAACATCCTGGGCGGATGGATCGATGCGCGCTTTGGCATGAAGGCGCTGCTTGTGACGTTTGTGCTGCAGGCGGCGGCATTGTTTGGGCTGTTTGCCGTAGGCGCTGCCATGCCGCTCGCACTTGTCTTTGTCTTTAGCCTGGCGATGCTCATGTACCTGTTCTCGGTGTCGTGCATCACGCACTTTATGGACGTGGCTCGCAGCCGCCATCCCAAATCGATGGTGCTCGCGAGCTCGGTAGAACCCATGGCGTTTAATGTCGGCATTTCGTTTGGCACCGCGGTGGGCGGCGCCGTGGTAAGCAGTGTTGGCATTGCATACGTGGGCGCAGTGGGCGCCGCGTTCTCGCTTGTGGCCTGGGCGCTCACGCTGGTGACGATTAAGTTGGCTCGCTGGGAGCGCAGGCGGGCGAGGGCGTAGGCGTAGGCGTAGATGCGATACTCGAGCTCGATGATGGCGATCGAAAGGAAACCGCATATGCAACGCGTACTGTTTATCTGTCACGGCAACATCTGCTGCTCGACAACATAACCGCTGATTATCAGGCGTATTAACCATTCAAATCATCTGACCTACTACCTTTTTACTACTCATAGAGGCTCAGGCACGACAGGTCAGATGGTTCCGCTTTTCACAACAGCCTACTTTTTCGACCGTTCAACAGGTCAGTAGATTAAATAGCTTATCAGCATGCTAGAGTTGTACCTGCTACACAGCTCTAGCATTTTTAATGCTCGCGCTTCACAACTGAAGACACTCAAGTCAGTGACAAGGAGGGGTATTTGCCCTTTCTCCTTGCTGACTCGTGTTACCGCGAAGCGCTTGGAGCTGTGTAGCAACTGTGGGTGGATACTCCTCCTT
>CABRZN010000018.1 GCA_902475445.1 uncultured Collinsella sp. | reverse complement strand
ACTTCGTGCGGCGGGGGTTCTTTCGTCCTGCGGAGTGTCCGCGAAGGTCAGCCCTCAGATCCTGCTACGACTACGTCCTCGGATTGTGTGGCTGATGAAGGACGTGGTTGTGGGGGCCTTTGGTCCCTTTCGCTGTTTCGCGGCTTTGCCGCGAAACCTCGCGCCACTTTGGGGGTGGATGGGGGGCGTGGCCGTTGCTGCCTTCTATCCCCGTGCTTTGGGGCTGGCTGTCTTTTTGGAGCTCATCTATATTCCTTATGCTGGATGAAAAACGCCATGTTATTGCAGGGCTGCATACTCGTCCAATAAGTGCATAGAATCTCGTATAGTACGAGTAAGATTTTGCGCTGTCTGTTTTATGTTTAGCAAAGATATAGTTTGCATAATCGGGTCTAATCCCTGCTCTATTAAAATAAAGTTGCACGTAAATGACGTAGATATGCTTGAGCTGGGGTTCTGTACGCTGAGCGGATAAAAACGACCGTTCACCGTTCAACTATTTTCAAAATGAATAAAATGAGCGATAAAGAGAATATAAACCTTAATAAACTCGCGTATCGCACGGGCGCGGGTTATTAATGGGTTGTAGGCCTTTTACAGAAAGGATTCCAGCAATGTCTAAGCCTCTTGGTAAGCCCGATCGTATCGTCGTCGCCCTTGGCGGCAACGCCCTCGGCAACAATCCCGTTGAGCAGATCGAGGCCGTGAGCAACACCGCCCACGCTCTCCTCGGCCTCATCGAGCAGGGCAACGAGATCATCATCACCCACGGCAACGGCCCGCAGGTCGGCATGATCCAGAACGCCTTCGCTGCCGCCCACGATGCCATCGGTACCCCCGAGATGCCGCTGCCCGAGTGCGGCGCCATGTCCCAGGGCTACATCGGCTATCACCTGCAGCAGGGCATCGGCCGCGAGATGCACAAGCGCTACAAGCGTTGGCACGCCGCCACCGTCGTCACCCAGATCGAGTGCGATCCCGACGATCCCGCGTTCAAGAACCCGACCAAGCCGATCGGCCCCTTCTACACCGAGGAGCAGGCCAAGGAGTTCATGGCCGAGGATCCCTCCAAGGTCTTCGTCGAGGATTCCGGCCGCGGCTGGCGTCGCGTCGTCGCCTCCCCCGATCCCAAGAAGATCGTCGAGGCCGACTCCATCCTCAACCTGCTCGACAACGAGTTCATCGTCATCGCCTGCGGTGGCGGCGGCATCCCCGTCGTCCGCGACTACGAGAACAAGGGCTGCTACAAGGGCGTTCCCGCCGTCATCGACAAGGACCTGGGCGGCGAGCTGCTGGCCGAGGACTGCGACGCCGACGTCCTGTTCCTGCTGACCGCCGTCGAGCACGTCGCCATCAACTTTGGCAAGCCCAACCAGGAGGAGCTCGAGGACCTCACCGCCGACGAGGCCGAGCGCCTGGCCGACGAGGGTCAGTTCGGCAAGGGTTCCATGGAGCCCAAGGTCCGCGCCGCCATCAAGTTCGCCCGCTCCCGCAAGGGCCGCACCTGCATCATCGGCGCCCTGGACAAGGCCGCCGAGACCATGGCCGGCCTCTCCGGTACCCGCATCCACGAGTAGCCCCTACTCCGTTGCCTCTCCCGTGGGCGCCAGGCAAAGCGCCCACAAACTAGCCTCTCTTCATGAGCCCCGCGGTCCGCTCCGACTGCGGGGCTTTTGCTATTCACCTAGTCATTGGGGACGTTCTTAAACGACTAGTCAAACAAGAACGTCCACAACGACTACTCATTTAAGTCTGTCCCCAATGACTGCGGAAAGCGCATCTCACACCGGCACATGGCTTTCGGGTCCTTTCTCCGTGCTCCCTATAAGTTCGGCTGGACTCCCCGTAACCTGTTCCGAGTTGGCGGAACGAGCGCGACGTGGAGTGTCATTCTTTACCGCGTTAGACTAGACGCAGGGAAAGGAGGAGGACATGGATGCTCGCGTCAAGCAGCTTGTAAATATGATCGAGGACGCTCAGCCTGTCGCTGTCGCGGTACTTGCCAAGCGTCTCGAGGTAAGCGAGCGCGCCGTGAGAAACTATATCCATCGCGCAAACGACAACCTTGCAGGGGTTGCACGCATCGTTGGCAGCAAGGGGCAGTATCGTATCGATGTTGCACGTGCAGATGAGCTTGCTCGCTTGCTAGACGGTGCGGCTCAGGCCCATCCGGGCATTCCTGATACGCGCGACGGCCGTGTGTCCTTCCTTCTTAACGACCTCCTCATGCGGTCCCAGTGGGTGACGATTGAGGAGTATGCGGATTTACTCTACGTTTCGGCGCGAACTCTGTCCAATGACATGCGTCTGGTAGAGCAGAAACTCGCCCAATTTGACTTAACGCTCGAAAAGCGCCCACGCTACGGAATCCGCGTTGCGGGCGGGGAGTCGCAACGGCGCCTGTGCCTGGCCTCGCTGGTGAGGCCCGTGTTGCCCGACACCGACGATGCAAAGCTCGCCGAGCGCCTGCGGGCCATCGCCGCATGTGTGGACGATGCCCTGACGGCCTCGCCCGTCACGGTGAGCTCGCTGGCATCCCGCAATCTCATCATGCATCTTTACATTGCTCTTGGCCGCATCGAGCAGGGCTGCTATGTCCCAGCTGCAGAATCGGACGTTCAAAAACTGGAGGGAACGCGCGAATACGCCGCGGCTTTCCAGATTGCCGCAAACATCAAGGATGCCCTGGGCGTGAGCATGCCCCGAGAAGAGGTTGCCTTTATCGCAATCCATTTGCTCGGCAGGGGCACGGGCGTGCCCGAGAAGGGCTCTGCCGTTATCTCGGACGAGATGTGGGAGATTGCTTCCGAGATGGTACGTGCGGTCAACGATGAGTTTAGGTTTGACTTTAGCGGCGATCTTGAACTTCGCATGAACCTTGCTCGGCATATCGGCCCTCTGGGCTATCGCCTTGAATATCACATGCATATGGATAACCCCATGCTGCCCGATATCAAGACGAGGTTTCCGTTGGCCTATTCGATGGCAGCTGGCACCTCGCAGGTACTCGAGCGTCATTTTGGCAGCCAGCCCTCTGATGAAGAGCTCGGCTACATCGCCATGGCATTTGCCCTGGCCCTCGAGCAGCAAGCCGACCAGCCGCGTCGCAAACGCATCCTGATCGTGTGCGCCTCGGGAGCGGGAAGCGCCCGTATGCTCGAGCACCAGTACCGCAAGCAGTTTGGCATGTATATCGATTCGATTGAGACATGCGATGTCGCCCGCGTGGGAACGTTCGATTTTTCGCATATCGACTACGTGTTCACAACGGTGCCGCTCAACGTCAAGTTGCCCGTGCCCGTCCGCGAGGCCGATTTCTTCTTGGAGACGAGCGATGTCAACGCTATCCGCAAGGTGCTGAGCGACGACACTGCGCAATCGGACTCCGTGAGCTCTTTCTTTACCCGTGCCCTGTTCTTCAACCGCGTTGAGGCGTCGTCGAAGCAGGCCGTTCTCCGATATCTCTCCGAGCGCGCCGTCGAGAGCGGCCGTGTCGATGCCCAGTTTGCCCAAGAGGTCGCCGAGCGCGAGAGCGCGAGCGCCACCTCGTTTGGCAATGGGGTAGCCATGCCCCATGGGATGCATCCCTTGAGCGCCGAGGCCTTTGTTACCGTGGGCCTGCTCGAACATCCCATTCTTTGGGACGAATACGGCCATGAGGTCGATATCGTCTTTATGGTGTCGTTTGCCCGGTCGGGCGGCGATGAGGCGCGGATCTTGAGCTCACTGCTCGCCGAGATCTTTATGGACCGCCAGGGGGTCGAGCGCCTACGCGAGCGCCGGTCCTGGCATGAGCTGATGGCGCTTGTGCAAGCGCATACGGCTTAAGACTTCTTTTGTCGATGACCCTGTCAGTCTACCTGCAATAAACCTCGAGGATTGCGGGCGGGAGATAGGCGTTTCGAATATTCAAGTACAAACCAAACATCACGGGAGAGGAGACCGTTATGGACGATCAGGGAACCGAGATGGTTTCGTTTCAGCTGGTCGCTGCAGCGGGAGAGGCACGTAGCCTTGCCTTCGAAGCCCTTGAAAAGGCAAAGGCGGGGGATTTTGACGCCGCCGCCAAACTCATGAAGCAGTCAAAGGATGCGGGAATCAAGGCTCACCACATCCAAACGCAGCTGCTTTCGACTGAGGCAGCGGGCGAGCATCTGTCGGTGGATGTGTTGCTGGTCCATGCTCAGGACCACCTCATGTGCTCCATGCTTGCTCAGGAGCTCGTGCAGGAGCTGATCTGCCTGTATGAGCGCACTGCAGCCAAGAACGCCTAACGGCGTGCGGCGACTATCCAACCAATCAATGCGAAGGGAATCCCTTATGAAGATCCTTCTTGTTTGCGCAGCTGGTCTGTCTACAAGCATTCTGATGAAGAAACTCGAGAAATATGCGGAGCAAAACGGCATCGAGCTCGATATCGATGCGGTGGGTATCGGCGAGTATCAGGAGACGTGCGCCAATTATGACGTGCTGCTCTTGGGGCCGCAGGTGTCCTACCAGCTCAACACCGTCAAGCAGGGGAGCGGTAAGCCGACCGCGGTCATCCCCGCACAGGACTACGGCATGGGCAACGCCGCCAACGTGCTGGCACTCGCCCAGTCGCTGTTGGGTTAGGAGGCAACCATGGAGAAGTTCATGACCCTGCTTCAGGAAAAACTGACCCCTATCGCCAATTTCTGCGGCACCGAGCGCCACTTTGCCTCCATGCAAAAGGGCTTTATGAGCGCGATCAGCTTCATCTTGGTATCTGCCGTCTTTATGATCCTCGCCAACCCGCCGGTCACGGCCGACCTGGTGGCGCAGGGCGGGTTCTGGTCCGTCTTTGGCCCTTGGCTCGATTTTGCCACGGCCAATAAGCTCACGCTGCTCATTCCCTTCAACATGACGATGGGCATACTGTCGGTGATCGTGACGTTCGCAATCGCCTATAACCTGGCGGGCACCTACAAGATGCCCAAGCTTAACGCCGGTATGACCTCGCTGGTGATGTTCCTGATCGCCGCGGCGCCGTCGTCCTACTACCAGCTTGCTGACGAGTCCGTGCTCCAGGCGGTCCCCTGCACCTATCTGGGTGCGCAGGGCCTGTTTACCGCCATCATCGTTGCCTTGGTCTCCGTCGAGGTCACGCGCTTCTGCCAGACCAAGGGCATCACCATCAAGATGCCCGATGGCGTGCCGCCGTTTTTGTCCGAAACCTTTGGCGCCATCGTACCTATGCTCGCCAACATCCTCATCTTCTTTGGTGGCAACCTGCTGATCCAGATGATCGATCCCACGCTGTCCATCCCCTCGGTTATCGAGAAGCTGCTCGCTGCCCCGCTTTCCGTCGCAGTTGACTCTGTGCCCGGCGCACTGCTTATCTGCTTCATGACGCTGCTGTTTTGGTGCTTTGGCGTCCACGGCAACATGATCGTAATGCCCATCACCGCCCCGGTCACGCTTGCCGCCTTTGCCGCCAACGCCTCGCTCTATGCTGCCGGGCAGCCGCTTGAGTTCCACCCGGCGCTCATGTCGTTGGCCATCAACCTCATCGGCGGCACGGGTAATACGTTCTCTTTTGTGGCGCTCTGCGCGTTTAGGGCAAAGTCGCAGCAGCTCAAGGCATTTGGCAGGGCATCGATCGTGCCGAGCTTCTTCCGTATCTCCGAGCCCGCGATCTTCGGCGCGCCCATCATCTTCAACCCGATCCTCATGATTCCGTTTGTGCTAGGCGGCATGATCTCGGCCCTGCTGTATTGGGGTGCGGTCTCACTGGGTCTTGTCTCTAACTTCTACATCTTGGTGAGCGGCACGTTCCCCATCTTCGTTCAGGGCTTTGTCCAGTGCCTCGACCCGCGCATCTGGGTGTTTACGATCGTTTTGATCGTGGTCATGGCTGTGGTCTGGTACCCGTTCTTTAAGGTGTACGATAACCAGCTCCTGGCTCAGGAGCAGGAGAACGCCGCGGCAGCTTCTGCCGAGGATGCTGAGTAGCATGAGTTACTTTGACAGAACGTCTGCCGCCGGTATGCCCGAGGGCTTTTTGTGGGGTGGTGCCCTCGCCGCCAACCAGGCCGAAGGGGGCTGGAACGAGGGCGGCCGCGGCATGTCGCACTCCGACCTGATCCCACAGGGTTCCGACCGCTGGGATGTAATGTTTGGCAGGCAAAAGCCCGTGGACGATCCGGACAGGCTGTATCCATGCCGCTGGGGCAACGACTTCTTCCATCATTGGCACGAGGATGTCGAGCTCTTTGCCGAGATGGGCTTTAAGTGCCTGCGTCTTTCAATTTGCTGGAGCCGTATTTTTCCCACAGGGATGGAGACCGAGCCCAACGGCGAGGGCTTGGAGTTTTACCGTCAGGTATTCGAGGCGCTGCGCGAGCATGGAATCGAGCCGCTTGTGACGCTGTCGCACTACGACTATCCGTTGGCTCTGGTCGAGCGCTATGGTGGCTGGCAAAGCCGAGAGATGATCGAGCGGTATGCGCACTACGTCGAGACCGTCGGACGCGCGTACCAGGGCCTCGTGCGTTATTGGCTTACGTTCAACGAGATCAACAGCGTGGCGCTGTCCTATCTCAACGCGGGTGTCACGCTCGAGGATGAGCGTGACCGTGCAGCCGTGACCGCGGCGTTCTCGCACCATATGTTTATGGCGAGCGCTCGCGCTGTCGAGATTCTGCACAAGATCGATCCCGCAAACAAGGTGGGTTGCATGGTCGCTGCCGGTGCGACCTATCCGTACCGTTGTGCGCCCGAGGACGTATGGCTTGCGTATGAGGAGGACCGCGGCCGCTACTTCTACACAGACGTGATGGCTGCGGGCGCCTATCCTGCTTGGAAGCTGCGTGCACTCGAGAAAGAGGGTGTTCACGTGCCCTTTGAGCCGGGCGATACGGAGTATCTGGCAGAGCATACGGTCGACTTCATCTCGTTCTCGTACTATTGCTCGCGCTTGGTGTGCGCCGATAATCAGGTGATCGCCGAGAAGGCGGAGGGCAACGTGTTCCCGACGTTGCGCAATCCGTACCTCAAGGATAAAGAGACTGCCTGGAAGTGGCAGATCGATGCGCTGGGTTTGCGCGTGACGCTTGCCGGCTACCACGATCGTTACCATCTTCCGCTCTTTATCGCCGAGAACGGTGTGGGCGGACTCGATGCGCTGGAAGACGGCAAAGTCCACGATGCGTATCATATTGATTACCTGCGAAGGCATATTCTTGCGCTGCGCGATGCAATTGTCGAGGACGGTGTTGACCTGATGGGATACACGCCGTGGGGCTGTATCGATTTGGTGTCGGCCTCGACGGGGCAGATGAAGAAGCGCTATGGCTTTGTTTATGTTGATGCCGATGATACGGGCAAAGGCACGTTCGATCGCTACCGAAAGGACAGCTTCTGCTGGTACCAAAAGGTCATTGCATCAAATGGCGAGGACTTGAGTTAACTCTTGCAGGTCTGTTGCCCCCGCGGTCCGCTTTGGCCGCAGGGGCTTTTGTTATTGAGGCGGCTGTTCATGAGGAGCATTGCAGGCTGCGGAAACCCGGCACTTGGGGACGTTCCTTTCCTGCCGGCAGCTTGGGACAGTCCTTAAAGGCCGCATCGATCAACTGCGGAAAGCACATCCCAGAATGAGCGTCCAACATGGGGTGCGGTTTCCCTTGAGGCCCTCAATCGGAAAATGCATCCCGGATTTTTGTCGAAAAGCGGTCCCTAGTTTCCCAAACGGGCCGCTAACGGAAAGCGCATCCCGCTATTGGGCCCCAAAGCAGGATGCGCTTTCCGTGCTGGCAGTTCCAAGCAGTTCGGGATGGCCCTTTTCGTCTGCTCTCGGCCGGCGTCCGTAAGACTGTCCCCGACGACCACTCATTTAAGTCTGTCCCCAATGAGTGCCCAATGACTAGTAGTAGGCCCACATGGCTTCGATTTCGTTGAGGACCTCCACCACGCCCCAGCGGCGGGCGCTGCGGCTGGCCGAGTTGGGGTCGTAGACGCCAATCTGGTTGGCATCGTCGATGCCGTAGAGCACGATATAGTGGCCTACGTTGGTAAACGTGCCGGGGCGCACTGCGGCGATGACGGGCGCACCCGAGCGAAGTGCTTGGGTAATCGATTCGCGATTGTTATAGAGCTGTGTTCCGTTGAGCCCCAGCTGCCACGCACCGTCTGTCATAAACGACCACTCGGTGGCACCAGTGGGGGCGTAGTTGCCGGCTTCGGCCAGTGCGCATATATCGACCGGCGTCTTATCGGTATGGCCGGTCTTAAAGATATAGACCATGGTGAGGCAAGTGGGACCGCAAGCGTTTTCGCGAATAGTGCCACCGGCATAGGGCAGCTCCGACCATGCGGGGTCAATTTGGTAGATGTGGGGCATGGTGCCGGCACTCCACTGCGAGCGTGGGGTCGAGAACGCAAAGGAGTAACCGGGTGCGACGGGAGCTTTAAGCAGCCTGTCCTCGGCAGTGGGCTCGAGACCGGCTGATCCGTGAGAGATACAGGATCCCAAAAACACAAAGACGAGGCAGGCGGCGATGGAGCGAAGCGCAAGGCGCAGGCGGCGGGCCGGAAGCGCGTGGCTTGTGGCATGCGACGCGGGGCGAGGGGCGGAATTGCCGCGATCGCGTTGAGGTCGCGAAAAGGAGCGCTTAACGTAGTAGTCGGTCTTACGGCGATCGTAGCGGCGTGGCTGCGATGTGTCGGTCTGACGTTGGCGTGTGCTCGTACTCACGCGGTCTGACTGTTGCACGGTACGGCTTTGTTGCCGAGAAGAAGCCCCGGGCTGCTCTTGGGGGCGCTGCGGGTTGTCGTTGTCGGAGGTGCTTCTGGGCGTTGGCGTGGTGCGGCCGGCAAGGCGCACGCTTTGTGGCCGTTGGTCGCCGTCATTGTATCCATATGCCATTCGAATCACCTTGCCTCATGTGTAACTTGTCTATCCTACATAAAAAGAGGCGCGACACATGGGTATGTGCGCCAAAAGCCTGACAAATGGTATGAACGTTGCCGCGCCGCGCGCCAAGCGTCACGGCAACAGGTATTCAAAAGCAGACAAGATGAAAGCGTCCAAGACGAATGACGTCTTCCGCCGTTCGTCCCAAAAACGGCGCCGCTCGTTTTGCAGTTCTGCCTTCGGTCGAGCTACAAGCGGAGCTGCTGCGCCAAGGCCGTATCTTAAAGCCACGAAATAAAAGAGCGCGGCAAAACAGACCGCGCAAGGGGGTGACGTCAAGGGGCGTCAAAAAGGAAAGGAGGGGAACAATGGCGGACAAGAACGCAGAAGTTGCAGTCGAGGATAACGGCGGCATGAAGAAAACGCTTTCGCTCTGGAACTTCTTCACCATCGGCTTTGGTGCCATCATCGGTACCGGTTGGGTTCTGCAGGTCGGCGACTGGATGGTCGTGGGCGGCGGTCCCGTTCCCGCTATGATCGCATTCCTCTTGGGTGCAATCTTCCTCGTGCCCGTCGGAGCTGTTTTCGGTGAGCTCACGGCTGCTATCCCCATCTCGGGCGGCATTGTCGAGTATGTCGACCGTAGCTTTGGCCGTACGCTGAGCTACATCACCGGTTGGCTCTTAGCCCTGGGCAACGGTATCCTGTGCCCGTGGGAGGCCATCGCCATTTCGACCCTCGTGTCCGAGATGTTCGGCAGCCTGCCCGGTCTTGAGTGGCTGCGCGCCGTCAAGCTCTACACTATCCTGGGCGCCGACGTTTACCTGTTCCCGACGCTGATCGCGCTCGGCTTCGCAGCCTACGTCATCTTCCTCAACTTCCGCGGCGCCAGCTCGGCCGCCAAGCTCCAGGCCTTCCTGACCAAGGCTCTGCTCTGCGGCATGCTGCTCGCCATGGGCGTCTCGCTGTTCACCGGCTCGCCGGACAACGCCATGCCCGTGTTCTCCCAGGTCACCGGCGCTGGCGGCGGCAAGGCCGCTACCGAGGGCGCCAGCCTGTTCGCCGGCATCGTGTCGGTCCTGGTTCTGACCCCGTTCTTCTACGCCGGTTTCGACACCATTCCTCAGCAGGCTGAGGAAGCAGCCGAGGGCCTCAACTGGAACAAGTTCGGCAAGATCATCTCCCTGGCCCTGCTGGCCGCCGGCGGCTTCTACATGGTCTGCATCTACTCGTTCGGCACCATCCTCGACTGGCATGAGTTTGTTAAGAGCCCGGTTCCCGCGCTTGCCTGCCTCAAGGGTATCAACATGCTCCTGTACCTGGCCATGCTCGTCATCGCCACGCTTGGACCCATGGGCCCGATGAACTCCTTCTACGGCGCCACGAGCCGCATCATGCTCGCCATGGGCCGCAAGGGCCAACTGCCCGAGAAGTTCGCCGAGGTCGACCCCAAGTCTGGCGCTCCCAAGCTCGCCTGCGTCGTTCTGGGCGTCATCACCGTCATCGGTCCGTTCTTGGGCAAGAACATGCTCATCCCTCTGACCAACGTGTCGGCTCTCGCCTTCATCTTCTCCTGCGGTATGGTCGCCCTCGCCTGCCTGCGCATGCGCTTTACCGAGCCCGACCTGCCTCGTCCCTACGAGGTGCCCGGCGGCAAGTTTGGCATCGGCCTCGCTATCGCTGCCTGCGCCGTCATCATCGGCCTGCTCGTGATTCCGTTCTCTCCCGCCTCCCTCAACATGGTGGAGTGGAGCATCGTGATCGGCTGGTTGGCTATTGGCCTGGCCCTCATGGCTTTCACCAATTCCCGCAAAAAGTAACGCCTAGCCGGGGCGGATCGGGTGCGCGGGGCCCTCTCTCCCGCGCACCGAACCCGGCACCACTTGGGTAGCTTTGTGAGGCCTTAACCCAATACGGCCTCGCCCACTATATGGATCCATAAGGAGGAACCATGTCCACTAAGTATGCAATCGTTGGCGGCAAGCTCATCGACGGTACCGGTGCCGAGCCGGTCGAGAACTCCCTCGTTCTCGTCGACGACAACGGCAAGATCGAGTACGCCGGCGCTATGCAGGACCTTCCCGAGGGCGTTGAGGTCATCGACGCCGCCGGCAAGACCGTCCTTCCCGGCCTGATCGACACCCACCTGCACTTCTCGGGCAACCTGACCGACGATGACACCGATTGGGTCATGCAGCCGCTCCTCGAGAAGCAGGCCGTCGCCGTCAAGCAGGCCTACGACTGCCTCACCCACGGCCTCACCACCGTCTGCGAAATCGGCCGCTTTGGTATCCAGATCCGTGACTGCATCGACAAGGGCGTCTTCAAGGGCCCGCGCGTTCTGGCCACCGGCCTCGGCTTCTGCCGCGTTGCCGGCCACGGTGACTCCCACCACTGCACCCAGGAGCTCAACAAGGAATCCCATCCCTGGGGCGACCAGGTCGACGGTCCTTGGGATCTGCGCAAGGCCGTCCGTCGTCGCCTGCGCGAGAACCCCGATGCCATCAAGATCTGGGCTACCGGTGGCGGCATCTGGCGCTGGGACTCCGGTCGCGACCAGCACTATTGCTCCGAGGAGATCCAGGCCGTAGTCGAAGAGGCAAAGATGGTCGGCATCCCCGTGTGGAGCCACTGCTACAACAACCACGCCGCTGCCTACGATTCCGTTCGCTTTGGCTGCGAGCAGCTGATTCACGGTTTCGATATCGATGAGCGCACCATGGACCTCATGGCCGAGCAGGGCACCTTCTTCACCCCGACGATCGCCTTCCTGCCCACCTGGTACGCCACCTATCCGCCCGTCTACGTCCCCGAGCTGCACGACAAGTACGAGGGCACCCTGATCGAGAAGGAGCTGCAGCGCAACTACGACTGCCTGCGCGAGGCCAAGAAGCGCGGCGTCGTCATGACGATCGGCTCCGACTCCTTCTCCTTCGTCACCCCGTACGGCACCTGCTCCATCGAGGAGATGTACGAGTTCGTCGACAAGATCGGCTTCACCCCGGTCGAGACCATCACCTGCGCCACCCTCAACGGTGCCAAGATGTGCCACATCGAGGACGAGACCGGTTCCATCGAGGCCGGCAAGTGCGCCGACCTGCTGGTCGTCAACGGTGACGTCGCCGCCGACATCCACGTGCTCAACACCGACAACATGGACGTCATCATGAAGGACGGCTGGATCGTCGAGGCGGGCACCTTTGGCGAGGCCAACAAATACAGCGCCTAAACTACCGTTCATCGACGACTGGATGTAAAACACAGTATTTGATTGCATAATGCAATGGAGAGGGTCGCTTGCGGCCCTCTTTATTGCTATGGGTGCGATAGATAAAAGGGGATGACGGTGGATTTAAACAGGCTGATTCTGGGCAAGAGCTACAACTCTACCAAGGTCTTTCGTACGGCCCAGCATGTGGTCCAGGCCATCCTGCTCGGTGTTGTCGTTCCGGCGCTTATCCTGCTGCTTATCTGGGATTTAACCGATAATCCCAATCCCGTTCCGGGCGTTGTCGTTATTGCCGGCCTGGTCATGCTGTGCTTCTTCTTCTCGTATGTCTTTGTGGTCCCCGACGACCTCACATCGAGCGCAACCGACCGTACGCTCGCCATCGCATCAAAAATATTCGCCTACACGTCGCGCGGCCTTACGCCCGAAGCGGCCCTGGGCGCCTCTAAAATCATCCTGTCCGAGACCATCGCCTCTGCCATCTGCTTTACCGATGGCAAACAGGTGTTGGCAAGCTGGGGCGAGGACTCGGCAAAGTGCCCTGCCGGCACCCCGGTCGTGCTCAAGACCACGCTCAGTGTGATTGAGACGGGCGAGCAGAGCGTGTTTTCTCGTGACACCTCCAATGAGACGGGCGGTTATTTTCCCCGCCTGCGCGCCGGTATTGTCGCACCGCTTACCGTGCGCGGGCATTGCGTGGGTACGCTCGAGCTGTACTATCCCCGCCTGAGCAGCATTGATATGCGCCAGACGGCCCTTGCCTCGGGTTTTGCCGATCTAATTTCCACGCAGCTCGCCAGCTTTGAGCTCGAGCGCCAGGACGAGCTTACGGCCCGCGTTGAGCTTCGTGCTCTGCAGTCGCAGGTCGACCCGCATTTTCTATTCAATACCATTAGCACGATCGTGTCGCTCGTTCGAACCGAGCCCGACAAGGCGCGATCGCTGCTGATCGACTTTTCCAACTACTATCGTCAGACGCTTTCTGACTCCGATACGCTCACCACGCTCGAGCACGAGGTGGAACAGGGCACTCGTTATATCAATCTAATGCAGGCTCGTTATGGCGACGGCCGTCTGCGCGTTTCGGTCGACATCGACTTTGAGGTGCGCGACAGCCTGGTGCCGCCGTTTATCTTGCAGCCGCTGCTCGAAAACTGCATCAAGCATGCGCAGCGCGAGACCGAGCCGCTTTCTATTCGTGTTAGGGCTTTTGAGACCGATGACGGCTTGGAGATCATCGTCGAAGATGACGGCATCGGTATGAGCGAAGAAGTCTGCGCGCATCTGTTTGAGCAACATCGCCGAGAGGAGCCCGAGAGCATTACCGCCGACGGCTCCATCAAGCGAGGTTGCGGCCTGGCGCTCTTCAACGTGCTTCAGCGCATCCATTTCTTTTACGGAGAAGATTCCGGCATGCGCGTGGAGTCCCAGGAGGACGTGGGGACGCAGGTTATCGTCGAGCTGAACGGCGAGCCGCATGAGCCGGCGCCGTTGACGGCGTAGCACGCGGTTGGATTGAGAGAAAAAGAGGGGAAGCGCATATGTCCGAAGGCTGGAACATCTTGGTGGTTGATGACGAGCCTCCCATTAGGGCTGAGCTACGCTATCTGTTGGAAAAGGATACGCGTGTGGGTCAGATTGCCGAGGCGGGCAATGTCACCGAAGCCGTGGAGTCGATTCTGTCGAACAAGCCCGACGTGTTGTTTTTAGACATTACCATGCCCGGTCGCTCGGGAATTGAGCTTGCCGAGACGCTGCAGAACCTAAAGACGCCGCCGGTGGTTGTGTTTGTGACGGCGTTTGCCGAGTTCGCCGCCGATGCGTATAACCTCGATGCGGTCGACTATATCGTCAAGCCGGTCGAGGACGCACGCCTGTCAAAGGCACTCGGCAAGATCGAGGCAGCCTTGGGTGCCCGTCGTGTTGTCCACGCTCCGCGCCAGCCTTTGCGTCTGACGGTGGATCGCGGGGGCAAAAAGGTGTTCATTCCCGCCGCAGACGTCTGCTACTTTGAGGCGCGCGCCGATTTTTGCAACGCCATCTGCGCCGAGGGAACCTACCTGATCAATGAGTCGATCTCTTCGCTCGAGCGTCGCTTGGGCTCCGAGGGCTTTATTCGCGTTCATCGCAGCTATCTGGTCAATTTGGAAGACGTGCACAATGTTGAGATTGGCTCCACGGGGTTGATGGAGCTCAGGCTCGACCGCGTGAGCTCGACGGTGCCGGTGTCCCGTCGTCGTGCCGCCGAGGTCAAGTCGCACCTGGGGCTTGCGTAAGAGGCTTGCGTGCCGTCGTTTACCATCGCAGGTTTGGCATGGGCGCGCGGTGGGCATAATGGGTGGAATCGAATGAAATCGAAAGGATCATTATGCCCGCGCTTATCACCCATCATCTGTTTGGCGAGGAAAGCATCGACCGTCTTCCGCAGGGCGTCATCACGTCCGATGAAGAGCGCATTGCCTTTATCTTGGGCAACCAAGGTCCCGACCCGTTTTTCTTTCACATTCTGACACCGCGTGTTTCCGACTGTACGCTGCTGGCGCAGGTCATGCACCGCTCGCGCATGTCTCGCCAGTTCGCGTGCCTGCGCGACGGCGTGTCGCATCTGCTGCCGCGCGACGCCAGCTTGGGTCGCGCCTTTGCGCTGGGCCTGCTGTCTCATTACGTGCTCGACCGCAACGCCCATCCCTTTGTCTATGAGCAGCAGTTTGGCATCGTGGAGTCCGATTCAGAGCTTGAGGATTCGAGCAGTCAGGTCCATGCCGTGATCGAGAGCGACCTGGATGTACTGATGCTGCAGCTTAAGCGCGATGGCGCTACGGTCGACGATTACCCGCCGGCGGGCGAGATCGTCACCACCGATCGCATCAGTCGCGTGGCCGGCGTGCTGATGAGCTATGTTGCCGGACGCGTGTACGGCATTGACATTCCGGCGGGGGAGTACGGTGCTGCCGTTGCCAATATGCAGCGACTTTACCGTGCGATTGAGCCGGCCGGCTCCGTAAAGACGCGCGCGATCTCGCTGGTTGAGGGGTTGGTGCACGACTACTCGCTGCTCGACGGCCTTGCCCATCGCGTGACGACGGAGCTGCCCGAGCGCACCGGTAACCTGGGCCATCTGACATGGAAGAATCCCTTTACCGATGAGGTCTCGAACGAGAGCTTCCCCGAGGTCTTTGATCGCGCGCTGGTCGATTACGAGTGCACGGTCGCGCGTTTTATCGAGACCGGTGACATGGAGGCCGTGACCGGCCATATCAACTACAGCGGCCGCGTGCTCGGCACCGACGAGGAGTTCGACCGCGAGGAGTAGGGTCCGCTCCTGTCTCTTTGCCGAATCCTTACCGGTGCCTCTGTGCAATTGGGGTACGATGAACTAACTGCATATCGGGCGAATACGAAGGGTCCCTGTCCATGAAATACACCAAGCTCGAGCGTAACTGGGTCATGTACGATGTGGGAAACTCGGCCCTCGTGCTGCTCAATACCTCGGTGGTGCCCATCTACTTTAACGCCATCAATACCGGTGCTTCCTCGGCAGACCTGGTGGTCGCTTGGGGCAACGCGCAGACGATTGCCTCGCTGGTCATTGCCATGCTCATGCCCATTCTGGGCGCGCTTGCCGATTACGCCGGCAACAAGATCAAGTTCTTCTTGGGCTTCTTCCTCACGGGCCTGGTTCTTTGCCTGGCGCAGGCTATCCCAATGTCCGCCATGGCATTTTTGACCGTGTACGTGCTGTGCACCATCGGCCTTAACTCTTCTATGACGTTCTACGACGCCATGCTGCCCGACATTACCACCGACGAGCGCATGGACGCCGTGTCCAGCTCGGGCTATGCCTGGGGCTACATCGGTTCCACCGTGCCGTTCATCATCTGCCTGGCGCTTATCATGGGTGGTTCCGCTCTTGGTATCCCCACCATGCTGGCAACGCGTCTGTCGTTTGTCATCACCGGCGCCTGGTGGCTCATCTTTACCCTGCCGCTCATTCGCACCTATAAGCAAAAGTACGGTCGCGAGCGTGGTCCCGAGGACACCATCGGCCACATCGTGGGCGGCGTGTTCTCCGAGGTCGGACACACCATGCGCGAGATCGCCCACAACAAGACCGTGCTGGTCTACATGATCGCGTTCTTCTTCTACATCGACGGTGTGCACACGGTCATTTCCATGGCAACCAGCTATGGATCGGCTTTGGGCATCGACTCGACCCAACTGGTGCTGGCTCTGCTCGTTACGCAGTTTGTGGCCTTTCCGTCCGCCATCATCTACGGCAATCTTGCCGGTCGCGTGGGCACACTCAATATGATCTTGGTGGCCGTCGCCGCCTATATGGGCATCGTGCTCTTTGCCGCGTTCTTCCTCAAGACCGCCTTTGAGTTTTGGGTGCTTGCCATTTTGGTCGGCCTGTTCCAGGGCGGCGTGCAGGCGCTCAGCCGTAGCTACTTTGGCCGCATTATCCCCAAGGAAAAGTCCAACGAGTACTACGGCTTCTTTGATATCTTTGGCCGTTACGCAAGCGTTATGGGCACCTTCCTGGTGTCGGTTGTCACCTCGCTGACCGGCAACCCGTCGCTGGGCGTCCTTTCCATTGGCGTGCTGCTGGTGGTGGGCTTTGTGCTGCTGGTCCGTCTGTCCCGCATGTCTCAGATGGCAGAGCAGGCCGCATAGGAACTTGCCGGTAATTGCGTCCGCCGCGATACTCTTTTGGGGTTATCCGCAATAAACATTCTGACTTTCGAACAATGATTAGCCCAAGTGGGTATGATGGAGTCAGCTAGGTCGCGGGGCGTCGCCTGTGTTTGGCGGCGTCCCGTTTTTGTGTTGCAGGGAGGGTAAGGCATGAACGCCACGGTCGTGATTCCAACGTATTGGGCGGGCGATGACGCTCGCGCAAACGCCCCTGGCACCTATGACCATTCGACACGACTCAACGCCGACAATCCCGAACTCGACCGCTGCCTGGCCTCGCTTGAGCAGGTGCGCGACATCCCGCGCATCATCCTTTTGGTGGTCTGTCCCGTTTCTGCCACAGCCGATGTGTCGCTGCGCGTGCGCGAGATTGTCGACGCGCATCCCACGCTCAAGGTCACCGTTGTCACCAACACCCAGGCCTCGCGCATCGCAGACCGGGTTGCTCAGATCGCGCCCAAGGGTTCGGGCGAGTGCGTGAGCCTGCGAGGTTACGGTGCCATCCGCAACATGGGGCTGGCCTGCGCTGCGGTGCTGGGGCATGACGCGGTTATCTTTTTGGATGACGATGAGGCTGTCATCGACGCCGACTTTATGAAGCGCGCGACCTATGCGTTGGGGCAGCAGACGCGTCAGGGCTTGCCGATCTTGGTCAAGAGCGGCTATTTCTACGATCGCGACGGCTCGCCGTTGGCTCCCACGGACAAGGCGGGCATCTGCCATCGTTGGTGGACCAAGCGCATCGAGTTCAACCGTTGGATGAAAAAGGCGCTCTCGGGCACCCGCATCTCGCGCTCCAACTACGTGTGCGGCGGCCTGATGGCCCTGCACGCCCGCGCCTTTACGCGTGTGGCCTTTGACCCGTTTATCACCCGCGGCGAGGACTTGGATTACCTCTTTAACATGCGCATGTTTGGCTACGACGTGTGGTTCGATAACGAGTGGACCGTGCGCCATCTGCCTCCGGAGTCCGAAAAGCGCTCACCGCGCTTTATGCAGGATGTATACCGTTGGTACTACGAACGGGCCAAGTTGACATTCGCCGCGCATCAAAAGGAGCTCATTCCCGTTACGGCAGCATCGCTCATGCCCTACCCGGGCCCGTGGATTTCGCGCGAGCTCGACGACCGCGTGCGCAAGACCGCTATGGTCCGCAGCGTGTTTACCCGCGAGCATGAGGGCTACCTGCGCATCTGGCGCCATGGTATCGACGAGGCAAAAGCCTATGCGCGCCAAAACGCTGCAAGCTACCTGCGTTTCCAGAGTTTTTGGCCCAAGATCATGGACGGGCTTTGGCGTGACGCACAACTGATCAGTATCCTGGAGGGGGCCGAATGATCGACCGCCGCGCCCAGCGCGATAGTTCAATATCAATCTTTCGCATCATTGCCGTTGCCTGCGCCATTTGCGTGCTGGTGTACTTTATTTTTGCCCTGGCGACTGGAATCGAGCCGATCGCCACGGTGATTGCCTGCGCACTGCTGTGCATCTTTCTGTGCATCTTTATCTTTTTGACGCTCAATCCCGATTCGGTGCGCTCCCAGTACACCGAGGAGACGCTCTCGGTGGCCTCGGCCATGCTCGAGGACATTAAGGGCGGTCTGACGCAGGAGTCGGCGCGTTTGGTGTGCCGGCGCATTTTGCCCGAGACGCGCGCCATGACGGTGGCTATCACCGATGAGGACAACGTGCTTGCCTGCGCGGGCGAGTTTGAGGAAAAACTACTGCCAGATTCTCCCATCCACACGCTTGCCACACGCTACGTTATCGAACATGGCATCGTGCAGTCGTTCAACCGTATGGTGGATGTCGTGGGCTCGGACGGCTCGCACAACCAAGTCCCCGCCGGCATTATCGCCCCCATCAAGGTGGGCGATCGTACCGTCGGCACGCTCAAGTTCTACTACAAGACCCCGCGCGCCGTCGACCGTACCCAGTACGCGCTTGCCTCGGGCTTTGCCGAGATTTTGTCCACGCAGCTCGCCATCCACGAGCTCGAGGTGCAAAAGGAACTCACAGCGCGCGCCGAGGTGCGTGCGCTGCAGGCGCAGATTAACCCGCACTTCCTGTTCAACACGCTGAACACCATTGCATCGTTTACGCGCACCGACCCGCTGAGGGCCCGCGAACTGCTTCGTGAGTTCTCATCGTTCTATCGCGCCACGCTCGACAACTCGGGATCGCTTATTCCGGTCTCGCGCGAGGTCGCACAGACCAAGCGCTACCTTACCTTTGAGAAGGCCCGCTTTGGCGAGGACCGCGTGCTTGCGACGTTCGATGTGTCCGAGGATGTGGAAGATACGCTGGTGCCGGCGTTCGTGATCCAGCCGATTGTCGAGAACGCTGTGCGTCATGGTATGGGCGATGACGACGCCCTGAGGATCGACGTGACCGTTCACCAAGACGGCGAGGATGCAATCTTGATTGCCGTGGCCGATAATGGCGTGGGCATGGATGAGGGTACCGCCGCCAGACTGTTTGACGAGCGTTCTGCCCGTCCCGACGCCAGCTCTCCCCAGGGTGGCGGCGCCGGTGTGGCCATGCACAATATTTCGGAGCGCATCCATCGCTTTTATGGGCCGCACTCCTATACGCGTGTCGAATCGGCGCCGGGCAAGGGCACCAAAGTGCTCCTTCATCTTGATTTGTCAGAGAGCATCTTCGACATTCAAGAGTAAAATAAAAGGCTACGGGCTCAACGTCATGCGACGGATGCCCGGCGTAGTTAGTTGACGAAAGGTTTTATCCCTATGCTGCGTGCGATGATTGTGGATGATGAGGCGCCGGCTCGCTCGGAGGTTCGCTTCCTGCTCGAGCAAACGGGCAAGATCGGCACGATCACGGAGGCGTCGAGCGTCCGCTCCGCCATCGAGATGCTTATGGAAAGTCGCGTGGATGTCGTGTTTCTCGATATCTCGATGCCCGGTGCCTCGGGCCTGCAACTTGCCGAGGCGCTGCATAAGCTCAAAAATCCGCCGGCGATCGTGTTTGTGACTGCGTATAGTGACCATGCGGTCGAGGCGTTCGATGTGGATGCCGTCGACTATCTGATGAAGCCTGTCGAGGAAGCTCGCTTGGACCGCGCCATCGAGAAGGTCATGCAGCGTGCCAAGCCCGTCACGGACAGCAAGGTGACCATCGAGCGCATCCCGGTGGAAAAGGGCGGCCGCAAGGTGCTCATTCCCGTGGACGACATTCGCTTTATCATGGCCAATGACGATTACTCCTGCATCTATACCGTCGATGATCGTTTTCTGTCGACGACCTCGCTTGCACAGTTTGAGGCCAAGCTCTGCGACTTTGGCTTCTTCCGCGTGCATCGCCGCTATATCGTTAACCTAGCGTGCGTCACGGACGTCGAGACGGTGCCTTCGGGCGCCATCCAGCTGGGCATCACGGGCGTTGACGAACGCGTGCCGGTCTCGCGCCGCCGCGTCGTGCCGCTCAAGAAGGCTCTGAGTCTCTAGCACACTGGCCCCGCAGCCCTGTAGACCCATCGTCTGCGGAGCCGTGGGGCCTTTTTTGTATATATCTGCCGAATCGTTTTTTGCGGAAGGGATCCCATGAACAGTGCAAGCGCCAAGCGTATCGACATCATCTCGGACACCCACGGCTATTTATCGCCTGCGCTCTTGGATGAGCTTGAGGGCGCAGACCTGATCATCCACGCCGGTGACCTTACGTCAGAGATGGACTACGAGCACCTACGCACCATCGCTCCCGTGCGAGCGGTCCTGGGCAACAACGACTACTACCGCGATTACGGTCCCGATGTGGACCGTCTGGCCCTCTTCACCTACGAAGGCCTCAAGTTCGCCGTAGCTCACTACCGCGAAGACCTCCCGGTGGGATCCGTAGACGTAGCCATCAACGGTCACACCCACGTAACCAAAGAAGCCCAAGTAGGCCGCTGCTTGGTCCTCAACCCGGGCAGCGCCAGCTACCCCAGAGGCACCCGAGGCCCCACCATGGCCAGAATGCTAGTAAAAGACGGCAAGATCCTAAGCACTAAGTTTATTGACCTAGAGTAATCACAACAAAAACGGGGGATGCAGATGCGTCCCCCGTTTCCATTTGAGCCAAAGGCAGAGCTTCAACAAAAACAATCAGACCAACCCCGCCGAGGAGCACGCGGGCTAGCCGCGCAGCGGCGCACGCCCGCAAAACTGGTTGAATAATGTGACGGCAGGGAGGGCTTCCGGGGCTGAGGGCGGGGGTTAAGTTTGTCGCGAGTTCCGCACGCAAAGGAAAGCACTTAATGTGCTTTCCGTC
>CABRZN010000017.1 GCA_902475445.1 uncultured Collinsella sp. | reverse complement strand
TAATCGACGTGTAGGTTCCAAACTCAAGACCGGCCAGTGCCGAGAGCGGCTTGATGGTCGAAGCCGACATGTACTGTCCGCTAATGGCGCGGTTGAGCAGCGGGTGCGAACCTTTGTCATCATTGAGCTCGGTCCACACGTCATTTGAGACGCCGCCGATAAAGACGGACGGATCGAACTTGGGCTCGCTCGCCATGCCCAGGATCTCGCCATTGTTGGGATCGAGACACACCACAGCGCCGTTGCCGGCATTGCTGTAGCCAGTGGTCTTGGCAAGCTCGATAGCGCTCGCCAGTGCCGTCTCGCAGGCCTGTTGGATCTTAAGGTCGAGCGTGAGCTTAATGTCGGAGCCGGCCTTCGCGGGAACGGCGCCGGCCTGACCGGTCACATTGCCCGAGGCATCGACCTTGACGGTCTGCTCGCCACGAATACCCTGCAGCAGGTTTTCGTAGTAGCTCTCAACGCCCGCCTGGCCCACGATATCGCCCGACTGGTACGTAATCTTGCCAGCAGAAGCATCATCATCGCCAGAGGTTTTCTTATTCTGGGCCTCGAGCTGCTCGGAGGTAATGGTGCCGGTATAGCCCAAGATATGGCATGCTGTCTCGCCATATGGATACTGGCGCTCGGTACGCTCGGCAATCTTGACGCCCGGGAACTCGCCGGCGTGTTCCTTGATATAGGCAACCGTGGAGCGACGGACGTCCGTCGCGATGGTATGTAGGCTCTGAGCGCCCTCTGTATTGTCCTGAATATTGCGAAGGACCGCCACGTAAGGCATTCCAAGCACGTTGGCAAGATGGCGAACCAGAACCTCATCCTCGGCAAGGTCGCGGTAGGCCACGACAGCAAGTGAGGGACGGTTCTTGACAAGCGCCACGCCATTGCGGTCGAGGATGCGGCCGCGCACAGCGGGTGTGGTCACTGTGCGAGTCTGATTACTATTGGCCTGCTTCTCGTAATAGTCCGATGAGACCATCTGCATGCCCCACAGCTTGACGGCAAGCGCCGCAAACATCGCGCCCACACCCGTGGTGAGGATGGAAAAGCGGCCCTTAAAGGCGGTCGCCGCGGTATTGCCCTCGCCCTCGGTGGCGCGCGGGGCCGTTCCATGCTGTGTATCGTAGGTAAAACGGGAATCGCCACGACGCATGATGACCAGCGCGACCACGATGGCCACAACCAGTACGATACCGGCGATAATAACCGTCAACTGGGAAGACATCTACGGGCCTCCCCTATTTGAGCTTGCGGGTCTTGGGCTTAAAGCGCATACCCGTCTGGCGTCCGCCACGTGCGGAGAATCCATAGCCGGACTGCGGCACGACGCCGGACATCAAAAACGGAATGGCAACCAGACCCGTCAGGATCGAGGACGGCAGCGCATGGCCGAAGATCGCCACGACAAAGCTCGTCTCCAAACCCATAAACAGCAAGATGATGCTGTAGATCACATTAATGACGAGCGCGAAGGCGCCCACAGTGATGCCGCGCGCACTCGGGGTACCGCCCGTCTGACCGGCGGCGCTATGCACCAGGGCAAAAGAACCCACGGTCAGCAGGAGCGACATAACGCCCACCGGAACGGCAGCGGACAGGTCATAAAACAAGCCGCTGCAAAAACCGCACACGACGGCACGGGTCGGGTCGCCCGAGAACACGCTTAGGCACACCAGGATAATCATAAAGTTGACGCGACCGCCCGCAATGGAGATCTGCGGTGCCAGGCCTGCCTGCAACAGCACGCACACGATGGCGGCGATTACAAACGTGCGGGAGCTCATCCCCTGCTCATGTAGATCCATGGACATGCCCCTATTCGCTCGAGCCGGAATCGGTCGTCTCGGACGTGTCGGAACTGTCATCCGGGCTCTCGTCCTTCGTCTTGGTCGCAGCATCGCGCGACGTTCCCTGCGGCGTGCTGTTGGCCGTGTTCACGTCCTCATCCGAGGCCGACTGTTCGTCGGTCAGCGAGGTAATGACCAGCACTTCCTCGTTGTTCTCGGCCGTCGTCTGGGCGCGCACCACAATGGTGTAGTACACGTCGTTTGCCGATTTCTCAACCGACGAGACGGTGCCGAGCGGTAGACCCTTGGGGAACACACCGCCAATGCCCGAGGTCACGATGATGTCGCCAACCTTAACGTCGGAGTCGACGCTCACGTACTCAAGACGCAGCGTGCCGTCAGCCTGACCCTGCAGCATGCCCTGGGCGCGCGTGTCCTGCACCATGGCGGACACGCCCGAGTTCTCGTCGCCAATCAGGCGCACGGTAGAGGTCTTGGCCGATACCTCGATAATCTGGCCGATAACACCGGCAGAACTCGTCACGGGCATGTTGATGGTAAGGCCGTCGGCAGAGCCCTTGTCGATGGTAACGGTCGAGGTCCAGGCATCGCCCGAAGCGCCGACAATGCGAGCCGCGGTGGACTTGAGATTGTAGGTCGACTGAAGACCGACCAGGCTCTCGAGTCGCTCGGCGGTTTTTTGAGCCTCGGAGAGCTCGGCAACCTTTGAGGTCAGGACCTCGTTTTGCTTCTTAAGCTCGTCGAGAGTGTCTTGCGAAGCCGTGAGGTTTGAGAACACGTTTCCGATTGCGTTGAAGGGTGCGGCAACAGCCGAACCCACAAAGCGCACCGGCGAGGTAATCGTCGTTACGCCCGAACGCACGGCATGAATCGGCCCTGCCTCGCCCTCGCGGATGTAAAACGTGAGCAGCAACACCGAAATCAGGCTGAAAACAATCAACGGGCGCATACCCGTTGATTGTCGCTTGGTATTCAGATTTGTGGAGAAACCCGAAGATCGTGCCAAATGGAATCCACCTTTTGGAAATTAAGCATTGGTCTGGACGAAGCCGCCATCAAACGCATTGGCCTCGAGCACGCGGGCACAGCCGTTAACGACGTTATCGAGCGCCGTGGGGCTGACGTTGACCGAAACGCCGGTCTCATCGCGCAGACGCACGTCGAGACCGCGTAGCAGAGCGCCACCACCGGTCAGCAAAATGCCGTAGTACATAAGGTCAGAGGCAAGATCGGGCGGCGTGGCATCGAGGGCGTCCTTGACGGCCTTGGCCATCTCGTCGAGCGGCTTGTTGAGCGCGCGACGAATCTCCTCGCTCTCGATGCGCACGGTCTTGGGCAGACCGGTGATCACGTCGCGGCCGTTGACCTCGACGTCGAGCTCGTCCTTGAGCGGCACGGCGGAGCCGACCTTAATCTTGATATCCTCTGCCGTACGCTCGCCGATGGCCAGGTTGTAGGCATCGCGAACGTGCGTGAGGATGGCCTGGTCGAACTCGTCGCCGGCAATACGGATGGACTGCGAGACGACGATGCCGCCCATAGCGATAACGGCGACCTCGGTGGTACCGCCACCAATGTCGATGACCATGGAGCCGGTGGGCTCCTCGACGGGCAGGTCGGCGCCGATAGCGGCGGCCATAGGCTCTTCGATCAGATAGGCCTGGCGGGCACCGGCCTGGATCGTGGCCTCAAAGACAGCACGTTTCTCGACCGACGTGACACCGGAGGGAACGCAGACGACAACGCGCGGACGCGGAGTCCACGGATAGCGCTTCTCGGACGCCTTGTCGATAAAATAGCGAAGCATGGCCTCGGTAACATCGAAGTCGGCGATGACGCCGTCCTTCAGGGGACGAACGGCCACGATGTTGCCGGGCGTACGGCCGAGCATGCGCTTTGCCTCGATACCGACCGCCAGGATGCGCTCGTCGTTCTTGTCGATGGCGACAACAGAGGGCTCGCGAATGACGATGCCCTTGCCGCGCACGGAGACAAGCGTATTTGCGGTGCCGAGGTCGATGGCAAGATCGCCCGCATAGCTACCGAAGAACATATCCATCAAAGAAAACAACGCAACTCCTGATGTGTTGGATGATTGCTGGAAAACTACTAGCTCATCATACTAGCGCAAGCCCGGCACCTCACTTGCGGTGAAGCGCCGGGCAAAGCTAAATCCCATAAGGTCACTACTGGTTGTCAGCAGCCGAGAAATCCATATCGAGCGAGGAAACGGCCCAGCCGATATGGTTGTCGGAGCGCACGAATTTGACGGTGTACTCCTGCTCGCCGCCCTTGGACAGCGATGCCTTCACCTTAGCGGTCGTCTCGGTCATGGACTGATCCATGCCCTCGACGGACACGGTGGCACCCTGCGGAATCGAGGAGATGATCATCGACTTAGCGTCCTCGGACAGGCTCGATGCCAGGCAAGACTCGGCCTTTGCGGTGTCACCGTCGCCGGCAGCCTGGAACAGATCGGTAACGACAGACTCCTGGGACGGGAAACCAAAGCCGCGCGTGTAGGCAAAGCCCAGACCGCCCACGGCGATCAAAATGAGCAGAAGCAGCACGATGAAGACTTTGAGACCCGTGTGGCGATGGCGACGACGGACCTTGGCCTGCTTACGATCCTGACGGTCCTGCTGGACCATCTCGGACTCGGACAGCGTAAAGAAGCCGGTGTCCGAGGGATCGGGCATAAACTGACCGGTCGCGCCCGTAGGATCGAGCGGATCGACGGCAGGAGCGTCCATCGCGGGCGCCGGAGCCGTGGCCATAGCCGTCTGGGCAGACAGCGCGGCAAGCGAATCGTGCACGCGGGCAAGCTCATCGGCCTGCTCGGAGGTGAGCTGGTAGATGCCATCGGCAGTAGCGGCGTTAAAGGCGTCGAGTGCGTCGGAGGGACGGCCGGCGGCAGAAAGCGCCTGACCCATGCCGGCGTTGAGCGCACGCGTGTCGTCGCGGGGGCCGGCAAAGTCGATAGCCGTACGGTAGGTCTCCACGGCATCCGCCGGACGGCCGAGCTTGATGAAGCAACGACCGAGCTCGCCGAGCGCGGCGGCAGGAGCCGGATTGGCGCCATCGATGGCAGCCTGACGGAAGGCAGTACCCGCGTTGGCATAGTCGCCCGACTGGAACAGCGCGTTACCCAGGCCCAGATAGGCCTTGAACGGCGTGGCATAAGAAGCGTCCTGCGTAGCAGCAGAGAACGCCTGAGCGGCCGTCGTGTAGTCGCCCACGGCGGCGAGCGCCTTGCCGCGGTTGGTGAGCAGCGCGCCGCGCTTGCCGTAGGTGCCGTCGTTGAGGGCGGCGGCATAAGCCTCGGCGGCCTCGGCATACATGCCCAGGTGCATCAAGGCGTTGCCACGAAGGTGGTCGGCCTCGCCCATAATCTCATCGGGAGTCTTTGCCGCCCCAAGCATCTGGGCTGCAGCGGAAAAATCACCCGCGCGGTAAGCGGCGCGGCCCTGTTGGATCAGCTGGCTATTCAAGGAAGTCCCCTTTACTCGTGAACGATCTCGACATGGACGATCTCGTCGCCGGCACGCAGCTGCGAAATCACATCGAGACCCTCGACCGTGGTACCAAAGACGGTATAACCGGAATCAAGGTTATGCTGGGCACCCAGGCAGAAGTAGAACTGCGAACCCGCGGAATCGGGGTCCATGGAGCGTGCCATGGCAAGGGCGCCATCGACATGGCTGTTGCGCGGATTGGTGGCAAACTCGCCCTTGATGCAGTAGCCGGGGCCACCGGTACCGGGCATGCCGTCGGGGCCCTCAAGACCGGCAGCGACGTCGGCGCCGGACATATCGCGGGTATTGGGGTCGCCGCCCTGAATGACGAAGCCGGGAACATAGCGATGGAACTTAAGGCCATCGTAGAAACCCATCGTGGAAAGCTCGCAGAAGTTCGCGACATGAATGGGAGCGCCCTCGCCGTCAAACTTGACCTTGATGGTACCCTTCGACGTCTCGATTACGGCGCACTCGTCGCCGGCAAGCTGATACTCAGGCGTGTAGAGCTCTTTCTTAAAACCAAACATGTGGTTCCTTCCTCGTGCGTTTAAAGCATATTTGTACGAATTGTAGCAATAAGCATGCGCTTACATCAATTGCGCACGTAGGTTATGCCGACTATGGCGAACTAATTTTGGGAACGCTGCTGCGGCTTCCAGGAGCCCACATTGGCGTCGTACTGGTTCAGCGCGCTGTTGCCGCCCTGTGCGATGGGCGCCAGGATCTCGCTTTGGTGGGAACTCATCGACTCGCCATCGGGAATGGCCAGCGAGATATCCCAGCTCTGGCAGATCACGTCGACACGCTCGTACATCCACTCGGCAAGCTGCTTTAAGTGGGCGATGTCGTCCGCATAGACCGTATCGTCCTGATACTTAAGGTTGTTGAGCTCATCTTGCGTCTTTTTGATCTGGTCGCGCAGGGCGTAGGCACTCTGCGACAGCTCCTGACGGGTGGACAGCGGCGTTCGGAGATAGCCGTTGTTAAAGGAATCGATGACCTCGCCGATCTGGTCCTCGTCACCGTAGGACACGATGGTCTGATACAGACCGTCGAGCCTGGTATAGAGCTGATCATCGGTCAGCACGGTTTCTTCCTGGACCACCTCGGCAGAATCGTCTTGCTTGGTATCGTCCTCAGTCGCCTCGCCCTTTTGGCGCGTGGGGAAGGTGGTTTGTGCAGCTTGGCCAAACTGGTCGTAGAAGCCAGGCATGACACCCATGGGATCGGTCGTCACGAACCAATAGGCACCGCCGCAAACGACGGCAAGTACCGCGATGACGATGAGCGGCTTGGGGATATGACGCTTGTGCTTGTGATAGGCGTCCTCGTCGGGATGCACTTTGCGCTTGGGTTTTTGAGCATCGTCATGCAGGGAAACGGGCGTGGGAATATCGACCTTGGGGATACCGAAATCCTTATCGAAAGCCGGCAGCACGCAGGTCTCGTTAGGATCGGCGGCGTCCGAAAGAACCGCGGCAGCCGAGGCGGGCGCATGAGGCACCTCGGTATCGATCTGCTCTTGCGTTAGGCGCGGAAAGCCCGCCGTGCGGCCCGCTGCCAGGTCGGATGCGGCCGCGTCCTCGGAGAGGATACCCGGAGCGGGGCGTCCGCATTTGGGACACGTACGATCGTGCGGAGAAAGACGGGCACCGCAGCCCTCGCAGAACACGAACTCGGTGTGCTCGGGGCCATCGCCCGGACCCACATAGGCGTTGCAGTAGGGGCAGAACGAGGCGCCGTCCTCGATAGTCTTAAGGCAATGCGGACAGATCACGGCATCCTCTTTTCGGAGCAATTCAAACAATCGAGGTTAGAGCATAACATCGCTAAGCCCCCACAGGGCCAAGGCACCAATTCAACATCGCAGGGGCAGCCTGTTTGGGCTACTTCTTCTTTTTACTCGGCATCGAAACTTTGATGCCCTGGGCGGACTTGGTCACGCGGGAGCGTTTAGCGCCCGTGCTCTTCTTTTTCTTGGGCTGTGGCTGGCCTTGGGCCACGCCCTCGAGTGCACGGGCCTCGGCCTCGCGAGCGGTGCGATCTTCGCGGCGCTGCGCCATGTCGGCGGCGACGCGCTTGGCAAAACGCTCGGCCGTCGAACCCGTCGAGCTCACCTTGCCGCCACCGCGACCCAGGTGGACGCGCACACCACGGCCAAAACCAGTTGCGGCATGACGACGACGCGGCTTGAGCGAATCCATCATCGTGGCGAGCTTAAAGAACACCGAGCAGGTAAAGACCACGATAACAGCCAAGATAACCATCTGGCCCATCGACAGGTTGGCAATAGACAGCAGCTCCGGGAATCCGATAACGCCCACCAGAATGCCGGCGACTACAAACACAAAGAGCACCACACGTAAGGGCGTGAGAGGCTGCGAGATGCGCCAGATTAGGCTGACGCTCGCCGCGCACGACGTAAGCAGGCACATCGTAGACAGCGTGAGCTGGCTAAAGCCAAACACGCGCGCCACAAAGATATCGAGCGCCGCAGCCAAAATGACCGCAATCGACGCCGGCAGTGCACGCTTGAGTACGTTGCTCAAAAACGCACCCTTCACACGAGCATTGTTGGGCTCCAGGCCCAACACAAAGCCCGGCGCGCCGATGCAGAAGAAGTTAATGAGCGTCATCTGGATGGGCTCGAAGGGGTACGGCGGCAGCGCGAAACACAGCGCCGCCAGGCCCATCGAGAACAGCGTCTTGGTCAGGAACAGTGAGGCCGAACGCTGCAGGTTGTTGATGGAGCGACGGCCTTCGGCCACCACGGCGGGCATCGAGGCAAAGTCGTTGTCGACGAGCACGATCTCGGCCACGTTGCGCGCGGCATCGGAGCCGGCCGCCATGGCGACGGAGCAGTCGGCCTCCTTGAGCGCCAACACGTCGTTGACGCCGTCGCCCGTCATGGCCACGGTGTGCTCGCGGCGCTTGAGCGCCTGCACGAGCTCGCGCTTCTGCTGCGGGGTCACACGACCAAAGACATGGTAGCGGTCCACTGCGGCATCGAGCTTGGCCGGCGTATCGAGCGTCGTGGCGTCCACATAAGCGTCCGCCCCCGGCACGCCCACCACGCGCGCGATCGACGACACCGTACGCGGGTCATCGCCACTGATCACGTTGAGCGTCACGCCCTGCTCGTTAAAGTAGCCGATGGTCTCGGCCGCCGAGGTGCGAATCTCGTCGCGGATGGTCACAAAGCCCACGGGCTCGGCCTCGCCCACCATATCGCCATCGGGCGTAAAGCCGTCCACGCGCGCCACCACGAGCACGCGGCAGGTATCGGCAAGCTCGGCGACACGGTTCTCGACCTGGGCAAACGCACGATCAGAGAGCACAAACTGCGCTGCACCCATCACATAGGAGCCCTGCGCAAACGAGGCGCCGCTCCACTTTTTGGAGGACGAGAACGGAATGACCGACAGCGGCTCAGACACCTCGACCGGGCGATCGGCGTAATAGTTGAGCAGCGCCTGGCAGGTCTCGTTGGCATCGGCCGAAGTCGCACGCGCCACGTTAGCCAGCGCAAAATCGAGCACCGTGGTATCGACGGGAACGGCGGCGTCACCCTCCCCCGCGCCCATGCCAAAGCCCTCGATCGGCAGCGGATACGTGCCCTCGACCTCCATGCGACCCGACGTGATGGTGCCCGTCTTGTCCAGGCACAGCACGTCGACACGAGCGAGCGTCTCGATGCAGTAGAGCTGCTGCGCCAGCACCTTGCGACGCGCCAGGCGCACCGTGGCAATAGCGAGCACCGACGAGGTCAGCAGCACCAGGCCTTGCGGGATCATGCCCAGCAGGGCGCCCACCGTGGACAGCAGCGCTGACGAAGGCACATGGCCAGCCAACAGCTCGGAGAAGCACCACGAAAGCGCGCTATCGCCTGGGGTTCCCGCGGCATCCCACAGCTCGCTCACGCTCGAGGCAAACAACGCCAAACCGAGCGGGATCATGATGATGCTCGCAAAGCGCACGATGGCGTTAAGCGCGTTCATGATCTCGGAATTGACCTTTTTGACGTACTTGGCCTCGTTATTAATTTTGGTCACGTAGTTGTCGGCGCCGACATGGATCACGCGGGCGCGCAGTAGGCCCGAGTCGATAAAGCTGCCGCTCATGAGCTCGGAACCGGGCTGTTTCTTAATAAGGTCGCTCTCGCCCGTCAGCAGGCTCTCGTTCACGAGCGCCTCGCCCGAAACCACCACGGCATCAGCGGGAATCTGGTCGCCGCGCCCCAGGCGGATGATGTCGTCGAGCACGATCTGGTCCAAGTCGAGCTCCACCTCGACACCGTCGCGCACCGCGATGGCCTTCTTAGAGGTCAACAGCGTAAGCTTATCGACCATCTTCTTGGAACGCATGGACTGAATGACGCCAATAGCGGTATTGAGGAACACCACGAACAGGAACGTCAGATTCTTAAACGAACCGGTCAAAATGACCAGGAACGCCAAGATCACGTTGATCAAATTGAACAGCGTGCAGAGGTTCTCGATGATGAGCTCTTTGACCGACTTGGTCTTGAGCTCCATGTTGCGGTTGATCTTACCGGCGGCGATGCGCTCCTCGACCTCGGCGGTCGAGAGTCCGCGCTCGATATCCGTTGCTGCCATACCACGTCCCATCACGTCGCGTCGGTATAAGAAAAACCGCCCGGACCATGCGAGGTTCGGACGGTCTTACGTTCGATGGTGCCCCATGTTGGATTCGAACCAACGGCCTTCTGCTCCGGAGGCAGACGCTCTAATCCCCTGAGCTAATAGGGCCAACGTTTGGCATTATACCCAAGTGCACCACGGGCTATCAAAATAAAAGAAAAAGCTTTGCAATTCCGAGGAAGACGCGGCGCAACGGCTCACTTTAGAAGGCAAAAGCGAATCAGATAGTATAAACTCTCATGCACCATATATACACGGCTCGCGATGCGGGCCGTTTTTGCAAGGGTTATCCATCGAGGTGAGAGGCACACCATGATTGCAATTTTAAAGCAGAGCGCCAGCGACGAGGCCGTAAGCCATATCGTCAGCTGGATTGAGAAAAAGGGCCTGAAGACCGACGTCTCGCGCGGCGAGAACGAGACAATCATCGGCCTGGTGGGCGATACGACCAAGATCGACCCGTTCCTGCTCGAGTCCATGGACGTCGTCGAGCGCGTGCAGCGCGTCTCCGAGCCGTTCAAGCGCGCCAACCGCAAGTTCCACCCCGAGGACTCCGTCATCGACTGCGGCCACGGCGTCAAGATCGGCGGCGACCAGTTCCAGGTCATCGCCGGCCCGTGCTCCGTCGAGGGCGAGAACCTCATCCGCATCGCCCGCCGCGTGAAGGCCGCCGGCGCCACGATGCTGCGCGGCGGTGCCTACAAGCCCCGCACTTCCCCGTACGCCTACCAGGGCATGGGCCCCGCCGGTCTGGACCTGCTGTGCGAGGCGTCTGCCGAGCTCGACATGCCGATCGTCACCGAGATCATGGACCCGCGCGACGTGCAGGTCTTCCTGGACAAGAAGATCGACGTCATGCAGATCGGCGCCCGCAACGCCCAGAACTTCCCCCTGCTCAAAGAGGTCGGCAAGACCAAGACCCCGATTCTGCTCAAGCGCGGCATGTCCGGCACGATCGATGAGCTGCTCATGGCTGCCGAGTACATCATGAGCGAGGGCAACGACAACGTTATCCTGTGCGAGCGCGGCATCCGCACCTTCGAGACCCGCACCCGCAACACCTTCGACCTTAACGCCGTGCCGGTGCTGCACCACCTGTCGCACCTGCCCGTCGTAGCCGATCCCAGCCACGCCACCGGCTACACCCGCTACGTTGAGCCCATGGCGCTCGCGGCGACCGCCTGCGGCGCCAACGGTCTGGAGATCGAGGTCCACGACGAGCCGAGCCGCGCATGGTCCGACGGCGCTCAGGCCCTCACCCCCGACCAGTTCGACGACACCATGCGCCGCATCCGCGCCATCCGCGAGGTCGTCTGCCAAGAGACCATGGAGTAGCCCATGGGTACGGTGAGAAACGCGCGCGTTAACCAGGGCGGCCCCAAGTGCGCCGGCATTGTGGGCCTGGGCCTCATCGGCGGCAGCTTTGCCCGCGGCTATGCGCAGGCGGGCGTCCGCGTGCTGGCCTGGGATCCCGATGACGACGTCATGACGGCCGCCAGCATGGGTACCGTCGCCGGCGAGCTCAACGACGAGACGCTCGGTGAGTGCGACATCATAGTCCTTGCCTGCTATCCCGAGGCATGCATCGAGTGGCTCGAGGCCCACGCCCAGGAGCTCGCCGACGCCACCGACACCGAGGCCATCATGGGCCCCGTGGCGATCGACACCGTGGGCGTCAAGGGCATCGTGTGTGAGCGGGCCTTTGAGCTCGCCCGCGAGCACGGTTTTTACTTTGTGGGCGCGCACCCCATGGCGGGCACCCAGTTCTCGGGCTACGCGCACTCCCGCGCCGACCTGTTCCAGGGCGCTCCCCTGGTGCTCGTTCCGCCCGCGGTGGACGATGCGCTCAAGCTGGAGCTTTTGGGCCAGGTGCGCGAGATGGTGCGTCCCCTGGGCTTTGGCAAGTTCAGCGTAACGAGCGCCGCCGAGCACGACCGCGTCATCGCCTTTACGAGCCAGCTCGCGCACGTCGTCTCCAACGCCTATGTTAAGAGCCCGACCGCCCAGGTCCACCACGGCTTTTCGGCCGGCAGCTACCGCGACCTCACCCGCGTGGCGCACCTCAATCCGCAGATGTGGTCCGAGCTCATGATCGACGACGCCGACGCGCTCGCCTTCGAGATCGACCATCTGATCGAATCGCTCGACGCCTACAGCCGCGCCCTTAAGGACCGCGACCAGCGCTATCTGGAGAATCTCCTTGCCGAGGGCGACCACATTAAGCGCGCACTCGACGACGAGGCCTCCCACTAGACCACCCATCACGCCAGGTCGAAAGGACCGAAGCTTATGGCGATTACCATCGATATCGACACCGCACGCCCCTACCAGGTGCATGTGGGCACGTTTTTGCTGGAGCAGGCAGGTCCGCTCGTCCGCGCCACCGCCGGCGGCACCAAGGCCGTCATCGTGACGGACACCAACGTGGGCCCGCTCTACCAGATGCCCGTTAAGCAGAGCCTGGAGGCTGCGGGGTATGCGGTGAGTGTTTGCACCTTCGAGGCCGGCGAGGCCCATAAGCGCGCCGAAACCTTCGTTGCCATTTTGGAGTTTGTGGCCGAGCACGAGCTTTCGCGCTCCGACGTGATCGTGGCACTCGGCGGCGGCGTCGTGGGCGACGTGGCGGGCTTTGCAGCCGCCACCTACATGCGCGGATGCAAGTTTGTGCAGATCCCGACGAGCCTGCTCGCCATGGTGGATTCGTCGGTGGGAGGCAAGACCGCCATCGACCTGGCTGCCGGCAAGAACTTGGCCGGCGCCTTTTGGCAGCCGAGCGTGGTTATCGCCGACGTGGGGTGCCTTGCCACCCTTACGCCCGAGCAGTTCGCCGACGGCTGCGGCGAGGTCGTCAAGCACGCCGCGATCGCCGACCCCGAGCTCTTCGCCGAGCTGGAGAAGACCCCGCTCACGCTGGAGCTGCTCAACCGCGACGTGGCCCGCGTGGCGCTCATCATCGCCCGCAATATCGACATCAAGCGCGCCGTGGTCGTTGCCGACGAGCGCGAAACCAACCAGCGCAAGCTCCTCAACTTTGGCCACAGCGCCGGGCACGCCGTCGAGGCCTGCGAGCACTTTGAGCTCGGGCACGGCAACTGTGTGTCGATCGGCATGGGCATCATCACGCGCGCCGCGGCCCTGCACGGCGTTTGCGATGCTGCACTGCCCGGTCGTATTGAGGAACTCTGCGCCCGCCATGGCCTCAAGACCCGCTGCGACCTAGATGCCGATGCCGTCTTTGCCGAGGCGCTCCACGACAAGAAGCGCGCGGGCGACACTATCGACCTGGTAATTCCGCACGGCATTGGCCGCTGCAGCATCGACCGCACGCCACTTTCCACTTTCCACGAACTCATTGCCGAGGGCCTCGGCCAGAAGGGAGACGCATCCGCATGCTAGCCCGCATCACCCCGTCCCCGCTCAAGGGCACCGTTCCCGCCATCGCGTCCAAGTCGATGGCGCATCGCCTCATCATCTGCGCTGCGCTTGCCAACGGCGAGACACACGTCACCTGCAACACCACCTGCGCCGACATCGAGGCTACGGTGCGCTGCCTTACGGCACTGGGTGCTCGCATCGAGACCGTCGAGGACGGCTTCCAGGTCCACCCCACCATGAAGAGTGTTGAATTTGGCCTGCTCAAGGCCCTTGCCGGCGGCACGCTTGACTGCGGTGAAAGCGGATCCACGCTCCGCTTTATGTTACCCGTCGCCTGCGCGCTGGGCGCAGAAGCAACCTTTGTGGGTCAGGGACGCTTGGGCGCCCGCCCGCTGTCCCCGCTCTCGGACGAGATCATCGCCGCCGGCTGCGACCTACAGGGTCTGGGCGGTTTTCCGCTCAAGACGAGCGGACGCATGCGCCCGGGCACCTTTGTGCTGCCGGGCAACGTGAGCTCGCAGTACATCTCGGGCCTGCTGCTGGCAGCCCCGCTGCTGGCCCAGCCCTCCTGCGTGCAGGTGACTGGCCTCATTGAGAGCCGCCCCTACATCAACCTAACGATCCAGGCCATGAAGGCCTTTGGCGTTGAGGTCAACGTCGAGCGCATTCCGGCCAAGGACGGCCAGCCCGAGGTCACGAACTTCCGCGTGAGCAGTGGCTCGTACCGCACGCCCGGCAGCGTAGCCGTCGAGGGCGACTGGTCCAACGCCGCCTTTTGGCTGTGCGCCGGTGCCATCGGCACCGACCCCATTACCGTCGAGGGCGTGTCGCTCAGCTCCGCGCAGGGCGACCGCAACGTGCTTGCCGCGCTCTCGCGTTTTGGCGCCCGCATCGTGCGTTCCACCAACGCCGCCACCGTACAGTCCGACAAACTTGCCGGCTTTGAGATGAGTGCCCACGACATTCCCGACCTGGTGCCCGTCATCTCGGCCGTAGCCTCGCTGGCGCAGGGCCGCACCTTTATCCGCGATTGCGCCCGTCTGCGCATCAAGGAATCCGACCGCCTGGCAACCACCACCCGCGAGCTCACCGCGCTGGGCGCGCAGGTGCGCATTGCCGGTGACGACCTCATCATCAAGGGTGTCGATGCCTTCACCGGCGGCGAGGTCGATTCGCACAACGACCATCGCATCGCCATGATGGCCGCTATCGCCGCGAGCCGCGCCACCGGCGAGGTCGTGATCCACGGCGCCGAGGCGGTCAACAAGTCCTATCCCGATTTCTTCGACCACTACCGCCTGCTGGGCGGCAAGGTCACACTCGAGGAGGAATAGCATGTCCTCGACCTTTGGCAACGTCTTGCACTTAAGCATCTTCGGCCAGTCGCACTCCCCCGCCATCGGTTGCTCGCTCGATGGCGTCCCGGCGGGCATTGCCGTTGATCAGGAGCAGCTGCAGGCCTTTTTGGACCGTCGCGCCCCCGGCCGCGACGAGACCGCGACCAAGCGCCGCGAGGCCGATGCCGCGCATATCATTGCCGGCGTGGTCGATGGGCACACCACCGGCGCGCCCATCGCAGCGATTACCGAGAACACCAACACGCGCTCCAAGGATTACTCTGAGCTGCGCCGCAAGCCCCGTCCGGGACATGCGGACTTCCCTGCGCGCGTGAAGTATCACAACATGCACGACGTCGCCGGCGGTGGGCATTTCTCCGGCCGCCTAACGGCACCCCTGTGCATTGCCGGCGGCATTGCGTTGCAGGCACTCGAGGCCCGCGGCATTAACGTGATGGCGCACGTCGCGCAGATCGGCGGCATCTCCGACCTGCCGATGGACGACATGGTCTATCGCGAGGCCGACCGTAAGGCGATCCTAACGAACGATCTTCCTTGCATTGACGCCGCCGCAGCCGGCCGCATGCGCGAGGAGATCCTAGCCGCGCGCGACGAACTCGACAGCATCGGCGGCATCGTGGAGTGCGGCATTTACGGGCTTCCCGCGGGCATCGGCGACCCCATGTTCGACGGCATCGAGAACCGCATCTCGCAAATCGCGTTTGGCATTCCCGCCGTAAAGGGCGTGGAGTTTGGCATGGGCTTTGCCGTCGCCGCCATGCGCGGCAGCGAGAACAACGATCCGTATCGCATCGATGCCGAAACCGGCGAGATCGAGGTCGAGTCCAACAACGCCGGCGGCATCCTGGGCGGTATTTCGACCGGCGCGCCCGTCATGTGGCGCATGGCCGTAAAGCCGACGCCCTCCATTGGCCGTGAGCAGCAGACGGTGGACATGGACGCTATGGAAAATGCCGAGCTCTCGGTCCACGGCCGCCACGATCCCTGCATCGTCCCCCGAGCTGTCCCCGTAGCCGAGGCAGCCGCCGCCCTTGCCATCTGGGACGCCCTCCTCGAAGACGCCGCCCAGCGCTAACTACCCACCCCTCAACATCCCCCGATACGTGAAAGGGGTCTCCATGGACCTTGCTGACATCCGCCAGGCCATCGATGGCATCGACACCACGCTCCTCAACAGCTTTGTCGAACGCATGGACATTGCCACCGAGGTCGCCAAGTCAAAAATCGAGATGGGCAAGGCCGTCTTCGACCCCGCCCGTGAGCGCTCCAAGCTCAACAACCTCGCCAGCCGCGCGCCCGAGCGCTACGAGGCGCAGACCATCACCCTGTTCCGTCTCCTCATGAGCATGAGCAAGGCCGAGCAGCAGCGCTACATCAACGAGCTCAAGGGCATCACCGTCTCGCAAAAGGCCCACGCCACGGCCGTGGCCTTTGACACACCCTTCCCCCAGACGGCCACCGTCGCCTGTCAGGGCGTTGAGGGCGCTTACAGTCAAATCGCCGCGTGCAAGCTCTTCGACGTGCCCGACATCGCGTTTTTTGAGACCTTCGAAGGCGTTATGTGCGCCGTGCGCGACGGCTTCTGCGAGTTTGGCGTGCTGCCCATCGAGAACTCCACCGCCGGCTCGGTCAACGCTGTCTACGACCTGCTCGCCCAGTTCGACTTCCACATCGTGCGCTCGCTTCGCCTCAAAATCGACCACAACTTGCTCGTCAAGCCCGGCACCAAGCTCGCCGACGTGCGCGAGGTCTACAGCCACGGCCAGGCTATCGCCCAGTGCGCCGGCTTTATCGAAGCCCACGACCTACACGCCACCAAATACCCCAACACGGCCATGTCGGCCGAGATGGTCGCCAGCTCTGAGCGCACCGATGTTGCCGCCATCGCATCGCGCAGCTGCGCGGCACTCTATGGCCTGGAGGTGCTGGAGCCCAACATCCAGGACTCGGACAACAACTACACGCGCTTTGTCGTCATCAGCCGCGAGCCGCGCGTCTATCCCGGCGCCAACCGCACCTCGCTCATGATCACCACGGCCAACGAGCCGGGCGCCCTCTATCGCGTACTCGAGCGCTTCTACGCGCTCAACATCAACCTCATCAAGCTCGAGAGCCGCCCCATCCCCGGGCGCGACTTTGAGTTTATGTTCTACTTTGACCTGGACTGCCCCTTTGGCAGCAGGGCCCTCGATGACCTGCTCGATTCCATCGACGACGTTTGCGAGAGCTTCACCTACTTTGGCAGTTACACGGAGGTGCTCTAGATGACCGATGTCGCCGCAACCCGCCCCTACGGCGTGCTGGGCCGCGTGCTGGGCCACAGCTACACCCCGACCATCTACAAGGAGCTCGCGGGGCTAGAGTATGTGCGTTTTGAGCGCGAGCCCGAGGACCTCCAGGCTTTTATGACAGCTGACGAATGGGAGGGCACCAACGTGACCATCCCCTACAAGCGCGCCGTCATGGAGTATCTGGACGAGCTGAGCCCGCTCGCCGAGCGCATGGGCAACGTCAACACCATCACGCGCCTGCCTGACGGCCGCCTGCGCGGCGACAACACCGACTACTTTGGTTTTCAGTGCCTGGTCGAGGAGCTGGGCGTAGAGGTTGCCGGCAAGAAGGTCCTCGTGCTTGGCGCCACCGGTGGTGCCGGCACCACGGCAAGCATGGTGCTCGGCGACCTTGGCGCCACCGTGGTGCCCGTGGGCCGCACGAGCGAGGTCAACTACGGCAATATCGCGCAGCAGTCCGACGCCGCACTGCTCGTCAACTGCACGCCCGCCGGCATGTTCCCCCATTGCCCCGACGCGCCTTGCACGCTCGAAGGGCTCGATGCGCTCGAAGGCGTTATCGACATTGTCTACAACCCCGCCCGCACGGGACTCATGCTCGAGGCCGAGCGTCGCGGCATCCCCTGCATCGGCGGTTTGCTCATGCTTGTGGCCCAGGCGGCGCAAGCCGTCGAGCGCTATACCGGTCAGGTCACCCCGCGCGAGCGCATCCTGGACGTGACGGAGCGCCTATCTCGCCGCGAGCAGAACATCGCCCTGATCGGCATGCCGGGCTCGGGCAAAACCCGCGTGGGTGAGCAGATCGCCCTGCTCACCGGCCGCGAGCACATCGACCTGGACCGCGCCCTCGAGGAGCGTCTGGGCATGCCTTGCGCCGACTTTATCGTCGAGCGCGGCGAGCCAGCCTTCCGCGAGCAGGAGACGGCGGCCCTGGCCGACCTCTCCAAGCGCAGCGGCCTGGTGCTTTCCACCGGCGGCGGCGTGGTCACGCGCGACGAGAATTACCCGCTGCTGCACCAGAACAGCCAGATTGTGATGCTCAACCGCAAGCTCGACGAGCTCGCCCACAAGGGTCGCCCCATCACCGCCCGCGATGGCATCGACAAGCTGGCCGAGCAGCGCATGCCGCGCTACCGCGCCTGGGCCGACTGCATCATCGACTCACGCAACAGCGCCGCCAACACCGCCCAAGCCCTCCTCGACACCCTCCCATCCGCTCTCTAATCAAAACCACCACAAAGGGGACAGGCACTTTTGTGGTGGTTTTCCAATCGCAAAGGAAGCAACCATGAAAGCACTCGTCATCAACGGCCCCAACCTCAACATGCTCGGCATTCGCGAGCCGGGTATCTACGGCAGCGACAACTACGACCGCCTGGTCCAGATCTGCCAGGAGGCGGGCGCCGCGCAGGGCTTTGACGAGGTCGAGGTCTTCCAGTCCAACCACGAGGGCAGCATCGTCGACAAGATCCAGGAGGCCTACGGCAAGGTCGACGGCATCGTCATCAACCCGGCGGCATACACGCATACGAGCGTCGCGATCCTCGACGCCCTCAAGGCCGTCGCTATCCCTGCCGTCGAGGTACACATCAGCGCCGTAGAGACGCGCGAAGACTTCCGCCAGGTGAGCTATGCACGCCTAGCCTGCTTTGCCACCATCACCGGCGAAGGCCTGCAGGGCTACGCACACGCGTTGGAGCTGCTGAGGGAGTATCTCGAAAAGTAAAATGCCAACCCCAACAAACAGCAGCGGCTTGCTCGCGCTCGGCTCCAGCAGCACACAAGATGAAAAAAGCCCAGACCACCAAGCGGTCCGGGCTTAATAAACGATGGTGCTCCATGGCGGATTCGAACCGTCGACCTTGGGATTAGAAGTCCCCTGCTCTATCCAACTGAGCTAATGGAGCAAATAACCGCACGCCCAAGCAAGCGCAAGCCTGTCAGGCGCAAGTAATTATAACCTAGTTGAACTGCTCGCGATACGCCTTGCAGACCTCATCGACCGGGCCGTCCATGCGAAGGTCACCCTTCTCAATCCAAACGGCACGCTGGCAGATGCGCTCAACCTGCTCCATGGAGTGCGAAACGAACAGAACCGTCACGTCGCCGCTCTGGATAAAGTGCTGGATGCGGGCCTCGCACTTCTGCTGGAAGAACACATCACCGACGGACAGCGTCTCGTCAACGATCAGAATATCGGGCTCGGTAATCGTCGCGATTGCAAAGGCGATACGCGCCACCATGCCCGAGGAGAAGTTCTTAAGCGGCATATCGACAAAGTTCTGCAGCTCTGCGAATTCGATAATGCCGTCAAAGTTGGCGTCGATGAACTCCTTGGTATAGCCGAGCAGGGCGCCGTTCAGATAGATGTTCTCGCGGGCCGTCAGCTCAGGATCAAAGCCGGCGCCGAGCTCAATCAGCGGTGCGATGTTGCCATGGACCTTAACGCTGCCCTCGCTAGGCTCAAGCACGCCAGCGATAATCTTGAGCATCGTAGACTTACCGGAACCATTGGTGCCGACCAGACCCACGACCTCGCCGCGATGAATATCGAACGAGATATGCTTGAGCGCCCTAAACTCCTCAAAGAAAAGCTCGTGCTTGGCAAGCTTGATGAAATACTCCTTGAGATTGGTCAGCGACTCGGACGCCATGTTAAAGATCATGGTGACATCGTCGACCTCGACAGCCAGAGGCTGCTCGCTGTAATCAACAACAGATTCAGTCATCACAGCACTCCTTAGATGTAGAGGATAAATTTGCGCTCGGATTTATGGAACACGGTGTAGCCAATAACAAGCGCAAGGACCGCCCAAGCGACGCACATACCAAACGTCAAAAGCGAGGGCGTAGTCTGAAACAGGAAGATATCACGCATAAACTGCAGGTAGTTGTACATGGGGTTCGCATGCACCAAGATCCGAACGATATGCGGCATCTGAGCAACAAAGTCGGTCGTCCAGAAAATAGGCGTGATATAGGTCCAAGCCGTGATGACAACACTCCACAGATGCATAACGTCGCGGAAAAAGACCGTGAGGGCCGAGAGCATCATACCCAGGCCCATGCAGAAGCACATAAGCAGCAGCAGGCAGACCGGCAGCAGAATCAGGTGCCAAGAAGGCATAACACGGAACCACAGCATAACGATGGCAACGGCGACCAGCGAGAAGGCAAAGTTAACCAGCGAGAAGAGCACCTTCTGTACTGGGAAGACCCAGCGGTGCACCTTAACCTTCTTGAGCAGCGGAGCCGCACCCACGATCGACGTCAGGGCCTGGTTCGTGGACTCGGACATGACGGCAAAGGTGACGTTACCCACGATCAAATACAGCGGGTACATCTCGGGCGTAATCGAGCCGTTGCGGCCCTGGGCAAAAATCGTCGAGAACACGATGGCCATGACGATCATCATCAGCAGCGGGTTGAGCACCGACCATGCGACGCCCAGAACGCTACGGCGATACTTGATCTTAAAATCCTTGGTAACCAGCTGACGAAGGATAAACGCGTCCTTCTCAAATTCGTTCTTAGCAAACGTCGCAGGCAGACTGCGAGCTTCTTGTTGCTTTGTCTGATCCGACACGGATGCAACTCCTTTACTCGTAATCGTTGACAAACGAACAGTATAGACCCGACGGCCATGTAAACGATTCGCGCAACAAAACTGGAGAACTAACCCACATCTTAGGATGCCAAGCCCAAACGGCTATACTTTCAAGGATTGAATGTATAAGGAGCATTGAGTGAATTCTGAATCCATCGCCGTCATCATCCCCTGCTACAACGAAGCCATCACGATCGGCAAAGTCATCGACGACTTTCACCGCGAGCTTCCGCAAGCGACGGTCTATGTCTATGACAACAACTCGTCGGACGACACCTCACGCATCGCCACCGAGCACGGCGCCACGGTCCGCTTTGAACCCCGTCAGGGAAAGGGCAACGTGTGCCGCCAGATGTTTCGCGATATCGACGCCGATTGCTACCTGATGGTCGACGGAGACGACACCTATCCCGCCGAGGCGGCCAAAGCCCTCTGCGAGCCTATCCTCAACGGCACGGCCGATATGACCGTAGGCGACCGCCTTTCCAACGGCACCTACGCCGAGGAAAACAAGCGTGCTTTCCACGGCTTTGGCAACAATCTGGTCCGCGCCATGATCAAGTGGATCTATGGCTACAGCTTCGATGACGTCATGACCGGCTACCGCGCCATGAGCCGCCCGTTCGTCAAAACCTTCCCCGTGCTTTCCGAAGGCTTCCAGATCGAAACCGAGCTCTCGATCCACGCCGTCGACCACCGCTGGCGCATCAAAGATGTGCCCATCGAGTACCGCGACCGTCCGGAAGGCTCCGAGTCCAAGCTCAATACCGTGAGCGACGGCATTAAAGTCGTTGCGATGATCGGCACGCTGTTCAAGGACTACCGCCCGCTGAAGTTCTTCAGCCTCGTCGCGCTTCTGTTTGCGGTGATCGGCCTCGTCCTGGGCATGCCCATCGTTGTCGAGTATTTCCAGACCGGCCTCGTTCCGCGCTTCCCCACCGCCATGCTCGCCGCGTCGTTTATGTTCCTGTGCGGCCTGAGCCTTGCAACCGGATTCATCCTCGATTCCGTGGCAAAGGTCGAAAAAAAGCAGTGGGAGGTCAACGTGTACAGCAAATACGCCTACGATGACCAGCCCGGCAGGTCCGCCACCACGCCAAGCGAGTGAAAGATCTTCCGCAAAATACTATTGGCACCACTGCGCAGATAGCCATCAACAAGAAAAGCCGACGTTAAAGAACGGCGGCTTTTACTCTCGAAAAGTTGATAGCGGCTAGAGCGTCTTGAGGTACTCCCCAAGCTCTTCCTCCCAGTCGGGCATGTGGAACCCGACCGACTCGAGCCTGGAAAGGTCGAGCGCGGAGTGGACCGGGCGCGGGGCG
>CABRZN010000016.1 GCA_902475445.1 uncultured Collinsella sp. | reverse complement strand
CGTGCTGCACATTCCGCACTTCGGATGAGCCTCCTTCCGCAGTTTCCGTCACGCCAATGGAAGGATGATTTTTATGGCAAACAAAGCACCAGCACAATGCCCATCTTGCGGAGAACGCGCAGGCTGGAAATGTACGGGAGAATCTAATAAAGGTTTCAGCGTGGGAAAAGCCGCTGCTGGAGGCCTGCTTTTAGGCCCCATTGGCCTCGTGGGCGGAGCACTTGGAAAGAAGAAAAAGACGTACTACTGCCAGAACTGTGGATTCCGCGAAGACTACGATGCGTAAGGGATGACACCCATGACGGACGAAAACACTGACACCGAAAGTGAAAGCGCGAAGTTTGCGACGCGCTTTATAAAGGCACAGCTGCTTTTGCTCGCCGCCTTCACTCTTTGCGCCCTATGCATCACCAGCTGTGCTAGCACATTGGAGTCTTTCAATAATCCGTCAAGTTCCTCTTCTTCTGCCGCCTATGACGAAGATGATGAGGGCTACGATGACGATGATGATTATTCTTCTCACTCCAGCTCATCATCGAGCACATTATTAGATGAGGACGATTGGGTTGATACGGATGACGGCAAAACGTATCTAAAGTCTGACTCGGAAGACGGTGGTACAGACTATATCGACACCGATGGGGAGTACGCCATTCATAAAAATGCTGATGGAACTGGAGCAATTGCTGACGGCAATGGCAACAAAGCCGTGGATAACGATGGAGACGGAAAGCTCGATTCCTATTCAACCGATAATGGAAAAACTTGGAGCAGCCTCGAATGACACGGCAATATCTATCGCTCGGCTAGATATGCGCTGATTATCAGGCGTATCAGCCAACCAAACACAGTGTTTACCAAGTGTCGGAGGAAGAAAAGCCCAATGAGCCAAAAGAACCGCCCGATTGCTGTTACGGCAGAACTCGTCCCGTCTCTGATTTCCACTGCAATCAACGATTGCGCCCCCTCAGCCTATCAGCCGCTTTACGCAACAAGCCCGACCATCTGACGAAGCGTTCACAATCAATCTTGAAAATGGCACCGCCACGATGAGCGATGCCAGCATTCTGGCTTTTGTTTGCGGCAAACCACAAACAGAGCCTTCAGCAACATCTTCACGTTTTCTTGGAGGAACAAATGCGCAAACAAGCATTGCTCATCCCATTGTTGGCTTCATGCATCTTGCTGAGCGGCTGCGCCAGTCAGGGGACAAAACTCGACCAGCAGATTACCTCAATCGGAAAAATTACCGCCGACTCTTGGGACGAGCTTCAGTCTCTTAATAACCAATATAAAGAACTTGATGCTAACGGGAAGCAGGATGTTAAACACTATAAAGACTTGGAAAGCGCCCTCGCAGAATGCTCGAAGCTCAGAACCGACCAGCAATTTAGCAAAGATTTGAAAAAGTCGATCCGTTGGCGGCAAAAACAAAAGGACGATACGGATCATGCTGTTTTAGTCGATGCTGAGCTAGCAAAGCTAGAAAAATACCGTTCCGCAGACTTCTCCAATGACAAAGTTAAAAACTCTTGCACCAAGTATTTGGAAGGACTCGACACCCAAAAAGCCGCCCTCGGCGAAGTCTTTAAATCAGCCGAGCAAATTGAATGGCAAAAGGGCCTGGTTCTTCGCTACGAAGCGCTCAACGAGCTTTATGAGGAGATAGGATTCCTTGCCACGGACGAAGACTTTGTCTCTAATTACATCGCAGGACTAGACAAACAAAAGAAGCTGCTAACAGCTCTCGAAGCCCTTGAGGCCGATATCGACAGCCAGACCGACCGAATCGCCAACGAGGTAACATGGACTGACTATTCTGCCAGCTTCGAGGTCGACAACAACACCGACTATCAATTTGATTCGGCTTGGGAATGCTCGCTAAAAAATGAGTCGGGCACCGTGACTGAAAATTCAACATGCCAAGTTGATAACGTTAAGCCTCATTCTAGATATACGGTAACGTTCTACTTCTCCAATCCCGATAGCGGTTATGGCGGATTCGAATGGAATAACTACTACACGGATATTGTCTATTAAGGCCATCTTTCAATAACCATTAATTAATAGAGTGACCATGGAACCATTGAATTGCAAGCTCATCGACCTCTGTGCCGATGAAGGAAACCCTGAAGGGCGCAAATTAGCCCATGAAACCCTAGCCCGTCTCTGCGTTGCTATTGAGCGAACCGCAGAGACCAACCAATCCAAAGGAAAAGTCGATCAGCCTAACGACAGCGCACCAAGCACGTGCATCAAAATCCGTTCTGAAGCACATCGCATCTCACGGCACCTCAAGGCTCGCAAGAGATCCGTCATAGCCTTCGCCGTATTGTTCGCATTACTTATCGCCAGCACGGCTATTGGAGTCCATTCATATAGCGAGCAGGTTGAGAGCTACAACGCACTTTCCGCTAAGTACGATTCTCTTTCAGATGACTATGATGATGCGTTCGACAAGGCAACTCTTTTGCAAGATAACAACAACAAGCTGCGGAGCCGCATCGAAAAGATCCAGAACGAGAAAGCAGATTTAAGTCGAGAGCTTACGCTCTATAAAGACCAGCAGGCAACTATCGACGATGAGAAAGCGAAACTCGAAGAACTCCACTCCCAGCTTGATGCTCTTCAAAGCGAGCGCGATGAACTCCAAAAACAAGTTGATGCGAAGAAACTGGAGCAAGAGCGCGCCCAGCGGGAGGCTGAACAAAACCGCATCCAAAGTGAAGCTCAGGCCACACAGGGCCAAACCGTGTACTGGGTCTCAGGCGGCAGCGTCTACCACACCACGCCCAACTGCCCGACGCTAAAACGCTCGTCTGGAATTCATAGCGGAAGCATCTCCGCAAGCGGTAAAAGCCGCTGTTGTAAGGTCTGCGGATAACAGTGAAATAGCTGCACAATGATAATTAAACTTGGAGGAGGGTGCATGATGCCTTCCTCCAAGTCATTCTCCATGGCCTCTATGGCACATTCTATTGCCTTTCAGTTTTAGACCAAAACAAGAGCTATGCAGCCCTGGAACGTTTCCTATAGTCTTGCCAATTGGGCAACAAAACATATTTCCTAAGGAGATAGCGAACCTGTTCCATATCCCAACCCTTTGTTGGCACTTGTTTTTCGAAGAGTTTGACCAGCGATGCCACTGTTTTCAGGTTGAAGCTATATCTAGCAGAATCAACCTCTTCAAGAGAATAATGAAACGGCGGCCTCTCCGCTCCTTCTATAAGTCCGAACGAGGTGCACGATTCAATCCTATTTATTGAACCATAGTCCGACAATATCCAAGAACTTTTCTCAGCAAGGGAACTCTCCCACGTTGCCTTAAATCGCCCAAGTACATACTCAGACATATCAGACCACTCGCCGTGTTTTATTACATCAGCAAGAGATTTATATCCATGTTTGCGAACATACTCGATGCGATACGAAGCAAAAGACTCTCGATACTCTTCGCCATAGTAAGAAGGATGGTCTCCCCAATATACGATCACCTCCTTTCTCACCTCAACCCAATCTATCTTTGCAGCGCGGTCGACAATAAGACTTCTTCTTTTGCCGCTCAGCTTGGATGTCAGCTCTTGAAATAGGTCATCGTCTATCTTCTTGTCTTTTTTTGCATAATAAAGGCGATCCCCATACAGTCCAAAATATTTTGAAAGCTCGCCATTGGTCAGTCTTGCTGTCTGCCACTGCCCATTTGCTATATGGTACATATTTCGCGTGAATTCCCGAACGAACAGCGAATCGAATAGGATGGTGAACTCTTCCTCGATTTCCGATTTTCTCCCGTTCGTCTTTCTCCCGTCAATCCTCTCCAACGGCGTTTTGTAAACCTCATTTACAACGAACAATCGATTGGTCGGCCTCTCATAGCGGCAATACAGTTCCCAATGTTTCAGTTGCAGTTGCTTCGACTTGCCCGTTTTTTGCTTCTCGTGAAATAGCTCACACATTTCCTTGTAGCTGTACTCTCCAACTTTTAACTCTAAATCCAAATAAACCTCCTATCAATCCAACTGAACTACCTTCATGCACAAATTTAATTTGTCACTTTAATTATTTTATTAACTTATAGATGCTCGATTTCATCTCGCATAATTTGTCACTAATCAACTACCATATATAATAAATTATTATATTAGGGACTTGAAAGGTGACAAATATAATCATTTGCTACGTCTCGAAGAGATGTAGCAAACTATAAGTAATACGAGATTGATATTGTTAAACATGCAGGTAGATACGTTAGTAAGTAGCGGATATAAACTTACCTCCCTTAATTTAGATTACTAACTCCGCTATTTAGGTACAGTGAAAGTATCCCCTAGCATGCAACGGCTATACGCCAAACCATCAATATCAATTCCCTATTTCGCGATATAGTTTTAAGCTATCGAGTTTATTTATTTGATTTTAATTTACCACGATATACATTTTTGTTGCTAGCTTCTCTATATAGAGTGCTCCTACTGATACCAGTCTTTTCGCATATCTCTTTGACTGACTTCGTTCTGTCGTTTTCAAATAGATAGAGAGCCATGTTGAGAGCGTCTTCATCAACATTAGGCCTACCGAACTTCACACCTTGCTTCATAGCGGCCTCCCTGCCCTCAGCGGCGTTCTCAAGGATGATCTGCCTCTGGAACTCAGCAATGGCTGACAGCATATGAAATATCAATTTGCCTGCTGGAGTGGTTGTATCGATAGCCTCTTTCTTGCTATGAACCTCGACATGCATCTGTTCGAAAGTCTCCATAAGGTCAATTAGGTCTTTGGTGCTCCTGCCAAGTCGAGACAGCTCAGTGATATAGACTTCATCGCCCTCGCGCAGACGAGAGAGCATATCTTTCAGAGCGGGACGATTAGCGTTCTTGCCCGAAGCCTTATCGATAAATATCTGGTTATCCTTTAAGCCAAGCTCGTGCGCATATTCAAGCTGCCTTGCCTCGTTCTGCTCCTTTGTTGAACAGCGAGCGTAGAGAAACTTCATCGCGTGCCTCCAATTCCAATATGTCTCAAAAGTCCTATTAGTATTTTATATTGGGACATACACTTTTGGAATATCTTTTAGGACACTATTTGATTCAAAAGACTCACTTGGGGAGTGGTATTTCTCATGTCTCAAATGTTATGAATTTTGGGATAGACCTTGACGCAGTTCAACTCCCCTGTGCATTCCTAGCTTGCAGAAGATGCGTTACTATGTAAGCCCTGCCTCCTAGACTATTTTGCACATACGGGGTGTTTACACTTTGGCCTCGACTTCTACTTGGCAGGCCCCATCTATGTAGTTGATATCAACATAACTGGAAAAATAAAATCCACCGACCGTCTTCTTTCGCTGTAAACAGCGTATCACCAAGACATATTCGCTAACGCTATCGAGAAGACCGTCAGGCACCATGAGCGCATTATCTCTAGGCACTCTTTAAAACTAGCAACAAAGGGCGAATAGCATTACCATTCGCTCTTTTGCTCAAAATGAAAGCCCGTGTCCTTGATACAATCTCATCTACCACACCGCAACATCCATGTATTTGGATGGAGCTTCACAATGGCATAGCTGCTGATTTGCGTATGCAAACAGGCGAATTGGAGGGCACCCGCCTTTCAAGGTCTGTTCGCATATGCATGTGAAGCCTTGCGGTGTGGTAACTGTGGTAGGTGTCCTCCACATCGCTTAATTGCAATGATGTGCTTCTCCCCTTCCACGGTTGTCGGGATACCTTTGGAAGGAGAGCGGATGAAGAAGCCAACGAACAAACAACTAGCCCTCTTAGTTACGATTGCCCTCGTATTGGTTTGCGCGATTGCTTTGGTGCCTAGCCTTGCCGCAGAACCGAATTCGAGTGCACCGCTCAACATTTTCCACACTCATAAATGGAAGAAAGCGACCTGCACCAAACCTAAGACCTGCAAGGAATGCGGGGCAACCGAGGGCGATCCGCTGGGTCACAAACTTGAAGACTGGAAAGACGATGGATTCGACTCCACGTTCTCCGAAAGGGTCTATGTCAAAACATGTTCTCGCTGCGAGAAAACAATTGAGAAAAAGACAGAGAAGGTTACCTCGTTTCTGGAGAACGAAAAGCTGACCATATGCCCAAACACCTACTCGAAGGTTTTCGAAAAAAGACTTCGAGAGCTTAACGACAGCGATTTTACAGTGCACGAAGAATACGACTACAAACTGACTGTCTATTCAATTAATGACTCGAATGACGAGATGGCAGGGCAGCTCTCTTTTTCACTGAAGGACAAGAACCTCGACCCAACCCTTCTCTATGCAGAACCCCTCAACTACGGCATCGTTGTCATGCTCGACAACAACCAAAGTAGCTATGACAAAAAGATGGCACGCTTCCTTGTGGCGATGATTGAGGCATGCGACCCGTCACTTGACTGGGATTCGGTCGGTGAAATCGTCAAAGAAATCGATGAGCAGGGCGCGGCAAGCAGAAACGGCTTCACCTACAGCAGGACAAAAAACGGTGGGTATACCCTTCTGCAAGCATCCATTATCACGACCGTAGCCGCACCCACGGAAACCAAAACGCCGCTTGACCATGACGCCGTAAATAAAGAGCTTGACCAAGTACGAGAGCGGTTGAAATATATAGGGCAGACCTCTCAATACGTTAAAAAGGCAATTCCAAGCGCGAAAGAGGATGGGGCCGATTTACGCGAAAAGGTCACCTTCCTCGGGATTGATGGGGAATTTCTATACGATATCGATAAAGATTCTGGAAAAGTAATTAACCTCTTTTTCAAATGGCCTTTAAGCGACTACGCCTCCGATAGAGATTACGCCGTCAACACCCTCGCATCCTATTTCGGCAACGAATACGAGACCAAAGACATATCCCAACTCAACGGGGGCAACGACATGAACAGCTACGATTGGTGGAAGACCACCGATGAGAACTGGGATGTCTACCTTGTAGTGGCGGATGAACACTACGATAACGAGGGCGGCAGCATTCAATTCATGCAATTAGAGAACTAGACTCTCCCCTTCGCCCAATTAAAGAAATAGCGGCTGCGCAGCGCCCCAAGCATTGACGCTGCGCAGCCTTTTGTATTCATGCGACCTATAAAGTCATCGAAACTATTAGGACTCAATCAAACTGCGATTTCAATTGATGTCCGCTCAGCCTATAGCAAAAATGCACGCTGAGGGCGAAATTTGGGCTTGGAATTACGCCGATGGACACTTACTCCAACCCCAGCCTCAACGGGGCAAATAGGCCTCATTTCCTTTGATTTAACCCAATAAACGAACCCTTTTACCATGGCATAGACAACCCCATAGGTACAATCATGTTGTCGTGCTTGAGTCTCTGAAAGGAGATCCAAGCTATGTCGAATAGGAAAGATAACAAGGGTCGAGTTCTCCATCGCGGAGAAGGCCAGCGCCCAGACGGTCGCTACTCGTTCAAATACACCAATTGGATGGGGAAAACCTGCTTTGTCTATTCGTGGACTTTGACAATTCACGACCAAACGCCGCACGGCAAAAAGAGAGACCTCTGCTTAAGACAAAAAGAGCAGCAGGTTCAAAAAGACCTCTTCGACCACATCGCACCTGAGAACATGAACGTCATGACTCTGGTTGAGAACTACCTTGCGACCAAGGTTGCGGTACGAAAGACAACCGTTAGCGCCTATAAAACCGTCACCAATTACCTGAAAACAGACAGCTTCAGCAAAGCCAAAATATCAAACATTACGGTGTTGGACGCAAAGAAATGGCTTATCCACCTTCAGCAAGATGTTGGAAAGGGCTATAGCAGCGTCTGTAGCATCCGAGGCGTACTCAGGCCAGCCTTTCAACTTGCTGAGGAATGCGGCCTCATCAGAAGAAACCCCTTTAACTTCGAGCTTATCAATGTGCTGGTCAACGATACGGTATCCAGAGAATCGTTAAGCGTTAGGCAGGAACGACTATTCCTTGAATTTATGCGCTCGGACCATCACTTCTCGCGCTACTTTGAGACTTACTTCATCTTGCTGAACACTGGACTCAGAATTTCTGAATACTGCGGCCTGACCCTTGATGACATTGACTTCGAAAATCACTGCATATGCGTTCAAAAGCAACTCCATCGTGCGAGAGATATGCAGTATTACATTGAAGAACCCAAGACGAAATCTGGTATGAGATATATCCCTATGACCGCTTCTGTCGAAAAGGCCTTCCACAGTCTCATCGGACAGAGGGCGCAGCCAAAAGAAGAGCCTGTTATTGATGGGGTTAGAGGCTTCATCTGCCTAGACAAGAATGAGATGCCATGCGTTGCTCTGCATTGGGAGCATAGGCTCAAACACGCCGTCATTAAGCACAACCGCATCTATAAGGAAGAGCTGCCTCATATAACCCCGCACCAGCTCAGGCACACTTTCTGTAGCCGAATGGCACGCGCTGGCATGAGTCCAGCAAAGCTCAGATACATTATGGGGCACTCAGATATCAGCACCACCTACAACGTCTACACCCATCTTGGACTTGAAGATATTCAAGACGAGATGCTTGCTATTGAACAAAACCGCAGGTAGACATTGGTAGTAAAAATCTGAGCCGTACTACGTTTTTACTACTTTTGCTTTTACTTTTGACTGATTTCTGGCCTTAATAAAGTGGATTTCCTTCCCTATATTGGAAACTAATTTTTAGAACCATTCAGCTCGTTGAATGCAGTAGAAGTGTTGGGGATAAAGGTCTTATCTTGTTATTATCGCAGGTAGAGATAACTATTTGCCCCTGCCCCTTCGTCACATCACATTGGGGTTGTAGATGCGATACTCGAGCTCGATGATGGCGATCGAACGAAAATCGCATATGCAACGTGTACTGTTTATCTGCCATGGGAACATCTGCCGCTCGACGATGGCTGAGTCCGTGTTTACCGAGCTGGTGCGCCGCGCTGGACGCGAGGCGGAGTTTGCCATTGATTCCGCTGCGACGTCGACCGAGGAGATCGGCAACCCACCGCATCGTGGCACCGTTGCCAAGCTGCGTGAAGTCGGGATTCCTGTCGTTGCCCACCGTGCGCGCCAGGTGCGTCGCGCGGAGTATGGTGACTGGGACCACATTGTCTATATGGATGCCGAGAACGCGCGCGGTCTGCGTCGCATTTTTGACAGCGATCCCGATAGCAAGATCTCGCGCCTGCTCGATTGGACCGATCGTCCCGGCGACGTGGCCGATCCCTGGTACACCGGTAACTTCGATGCCACCTACCGCGATGTGCTCGCCGGCTGCACCGCTATGCTCGAGCAGCTATAGGCAAGCGAGCACGCGGACGCACGTGCCACGCCATCGGCATAAAACGAGCGTGGATGATCTCCCGCTTTGAGCGTTCAAGCGCGCTCTAAACGGGAGAAAATCCACGCTCGTTATTATTGAGGGAGAAAAACCTCGCTCGATTGATTCGCTCGATTACTCGTCGACGATCTCGGCGAGCCAGACGTTCAGCGTATCAATCTCGGGGCAGCAGAACTTTGCCGTACCGGGCTCGTTACCGGGCACGGTTCCGCCATAGCGCAGGATATCGATATAGGGAAAGCCCACATGGCAGGCCATGGCGCACATCTTGCCGCGGTCGCGATCGAAATTAAAGACGTCGCCCGGCTTGTGACCATGATGGCAGCGGCACGTCCCCAGCTGGTCCACACAGCTAATGCGAATGCGCGGACGCTTGCCACGCGGGGCGCCGAGCGGCTTGTTCTCGTCGGCGAATCCGTCGGCACCGCCCTCGCCGGCGTTACTCATGGTCAATCACATCCAGGCAGGCCTCGATGGGAAGGCCGGCCGACTTGTCCTCTTGGTCGGCATTGCGCTCGATAAGCTCGGCCACCACACGCATGGCATCGGACGTCGCGCGCTGCAGACTCCAGCCCGCCATAACGCGGCCGACGAGCACCGCCGAGAACGTGTCGCCCGTGCCCGGGAAATAGACCGGAATGAGCTCAAAGGGAATCGTGAAGTACTCCCCCGCTACATGGTCGTAACCGATAACCGCGTTCGTGCCATTGACCACGGCGCTCGTAATGACCACCGACTTGGCACCCAACTCGCGCACGGCGTCCACAAGGGCGCGGGCCTCATCGGGCGTGATCTGCTCTGCAATAGGCGTATCGGCGAGCAGACAGGCCTCGGTGTAGTTGGGCACCGCGTAGTCTGCGCACTCCAGCAGGTGCCGCATGAGGCCAATCGTGGACTCGGGCACGCCGGCATAGAGCTTGCCGTTGTCACCCATGATGGGATCGACGAACACCTTGGTGCCCTTTTGCGCACGGCGGTGGCAAAAGTCCGAGATGATGCGCGTCTCTTCCTCGGTCACGATAAAGCCGGTCGAGATGGCGTCGAACTCAAAGCCGAGCTCCTCCCAGATAGCGAGGCTTTGGCGCACGTACTCGGTGGTGTCGTGGATGTAGAACTTGGGGTAGTTGAGCGTGTCGGAAACGAGCGCCGTCGGCAAGTTATGGATACGGTAGCCCATGTGCGACAGTACCGGCAGCATGGCGGAAAGCGCGACCTTGCCGTAGCCGCACATATCGTTGATCAGCAGCAGCTGAGTGTTCTTCATGAGGGTCTCCCTTGTTTCGGGCGCGGCGCGGCAGCGCCACAGTGCGACTAAGTGTAGCGCAGGGGGCATTGCGAGCGGGCGGTGGCGCCGTGGAGGTCAAATTGTTGCGGAAAGGTTTCGGAAATGGGGGCTGTTTGCTCCATAGCGGCCTAGTTGATGCTACTCATATAGCGCCATTTCAAAACTATGCCTATTTACTACGTTTAACCGCCCGCCTCCAACCACAGCGAATTTCTCTCCAACAAAACCGCAGGTAGATAGCTTGCGTTTTTTCAGAAACAGCTGTTGTGGTCAGCGATGCTGGATTCATCGTAGTAATTAGGCATAGTTTTTGGCAAGGCCGCTTCGAAAGGCATCATCGCAGCCCAAAACGATACCTTTTCCTTCGTCCCCAAGGGATCAGATTGCCGCTTAGGAGCGTTTGCAGCGTCGAGCGGTTACGGCGTTTGGTAAAACGCCGTAACTTAATAAGTTTGGTACCTTGACATTTATTTCTTGCACTCCTAAATTAGTTAGGCACAAAACAATTGCACTACCTAACTAAAGAAAGGAGCGACACCATGTGCGATGACCACATCGGCCTCTGCCCCCACACGCCGGGCGGCGACCCCCATGAACCCGCAGATGCGCCCGCGGCACAGTCCCAATCAGACGCGCTCGCCAAGCACATCCTAAACGGGCTGGGCTTCTGCGGCCACTTTCTGCACTTTCACGGCGGCGGCGCCTCGGGAAAGGCCCCCATCGTCTGCTTGCTCGCCAAGCAGCCAAACGGCGAGATGTCACAGCAGGAACTAGGCCTGCACTTTGATCTTAAGCCCGGTTCGCTTTCCGAGATTCTCTCCAAGATCGAATGCGCCGGCCTTATCGAGCGCAGCCGCAATCCCAAAGACCGGCGGCAGCTCACCATTCGCCTGACCGAAGCGGGATGGGAAAAGGCCCACGTAGAGCAGGCGGCCCGCATTCGCTTTAGAGAGCAGGCCTTTAGCGCGCTCACCCATGACGAGCGCGAGGACCTCGCCGAAATGCTCGATAAAATCCGCGTAACCTGGGAGGAACTGGATGATTAAAACCCTCATGGGCAGCATCCGCGACTATATGAAAGTCACCGTTGCCACGCCGTTGCTCGTGCTTGGCGAGGTGCTCTGCGAGATGCTGATTCCATTTATCACCGCCAACCTGATCGACGCCATCAAAGACGGCGCCGCCGTAGCCGAGATGCTTCCTACTAATGGCCTTTTGGTGCTCATCGCGCTGACATCGCTTGCTTTTGGCGCCGCGGCAGGCGTCACCTGCAGCCATGCGAGCTGCGGCTTCGCCAAGAACCTGCGTCACGACCTGTTCTACAAAATCCAGACGTTCAGCTTTGCCAACATCGATGAGTTCTCGAGCTCCTCGCTCGTCACGCGCCTGACCACCGACATCAACAACGTGCAGCAGGCCTTTATGATGATCATCCGTATCGCCGTGCGCGCGCCGCTGGTATTGATCTTCGCCTTTACCATGGCATTTATCATGGGCGGCAGCGTTGCCATGGTCTACCTGGTCATCATTCCGCTGCTGGGCTTTGGGCTGTTCTTTATCATCTTTAAGGTGCGCCCCATCTTCTCGCGCGTGTTCCACAAGTACGATGCCCTTAACGAGTCCGTCGAGGAAAACGTCACCGGCATGCGCGTGGTTAAGAGCTACGTACGCGAAGACTTTGAGAAGGAGAAGTTCGCGGCCGCCGCGCGCGATGTCCAGATGGACTTCACCCGCGCCGAGAAGCTGCTCGCCTTTAACAACCCCATGATGAACATCTGCGTCAACGGCGCGTTTGTCGTCATCATCTACCTGGGCTCCAAGCTCATCATCACGAGCCAGGGCACGCTGTTCGACGTGGGCCAGCTCTCCTCGACCTTTACCTATGGTTTCCAGATTCTCATGAGCCTGATGCAGCTGTCGATGATCTTTGTCATGGTGACCATGGCCGACGAATCGGCACACCGCATTGCCGAGGTGCTGGCCGCCGAGCCCACGATCGCCGATCCCGCCGAGCCCGTGCTCGAGGTTGCCGACGGTTCCATCGACTTTGACCACGTGAGTTTTAAGTATTCCAAGCATGCGAAACGCCAGGCGCTCGACGATATCGACCTGCACATTACGAGCGGCGAGACCATCGGCATCATCGGCGGCACCGGCTCGGCCAAGTCCACGCTCGTTAACCTCATCGCCCGCCTGTACGACACCACCGAAGGCGCTGTGCGCGTGGGCGGCGTGGACGTGCGCGACTACGACCTGGACGCGCTGCGTCACCAGGTCGCCATGGTGCTGCAGAAAAACGTGCTGTTTAGCGGCACCATCGCCGAGAACCTGCGTTGGGGCGACCCGAACGCCACCGACGAGGAAGTCCGCGAGGCAGCGCATCTGGCCTGCGCCGACGAGTTTGTCGACGGTTTCCCCAAGGGCTACGACACCTGGATCGAACAGGGCGGCTCCAATGTTTCGGGCGGTCAGAAGCAGCGCCTGTGCATTGCGCGCGCCCTGCTGCGTCGCCCCAAGATCTTGATCCTGGACGACTCCACCAGCGCCGTCGACACCAAGACCGACGCAAAAATTCGCGCAGGTCTGGCAAGCTATCTGCCCAACACGACCAAGATCATCATCGCCCAGCGCATCAGCTCCGTGCAGGACGCAGACCGCATCATCGTCATGGAGGGCGGCCGTATCGCACAGATCGGCAACCACGAAGAGCTGCTCAAGACGAGCGAGATCTACCGAGAGACCTTTACCTCGCAAAACAAGATGTCTGCCGAAGGTACGCAAGACGCCGACGACGTCTCTGGCGACGCGAACACGGCGGCAGACAACACCGACATGACCGCAACGCAAGCTCAGACCCAGGAAGGAGGCGAGGCCCATGAGTAAGGCAACGACCGCCGAGCGCGCGCTCAACCGCAAGGGCGGCACCATGCCGCGCCTCATCAAGACGCTCTTTGGCTTCTATCCCGTGCTTTTGCCCCTCGTCGTCGCCGGCGTGGTGCTCTGCGCCATCATCAACTCCATCGGCGCGACCTTCCTGCAGAGCGCCCTGCAAATTATTGGCGAATCGTGGCAGTCGGGCGATTGGGAAGCCGCGCAGCCCAAGATCGCACAGCTCGTGACCACCCTCGCCTGCATCTACGGCGTCGGCGTCCTGTCCTCGCTCTTCTGGAACCGCGCCATGGCTATCGTCACGCAGGGCTCGCTCGAGAAGCTGCGCGAGATGATGTTCAACCGCATGCAGGACCTGCCGATCCGCTACTTCGACACGCACCAGCGCGGCGATATCATGAGCCACTACACCAACGACATCGACACGCTGCGTCAGATGATCAGCCAGTCGCTGCCCAACCTGCTCATGACGATCATCATCATCGTCACGGTGTTCTTTATCATGCTGTACTACAGCGTGTGGATGTGCCTGGTCATCATCGCCGGCGTCGCCTTTATGACCTTTATGACCAAGCTGCTCGGCTCCAACTCCGCGCGCTTCTTCATTGCGCAGCAGACCGAGCTCGGCGTGGTCGAGGGCCATATCGAGGAGGTCATGAACGGCCAGAAGGTCGTCAAGGCGTTCTGCCACGAGTCTGCCGCCGAGGCCGATTTTGACGAGCGCAACGAAAAGCTCTTCGAGGTCTCCCAGAAGGCCAACATGTACGCCAACATCCTCATGCCCATCCTTATGAACCTGGGCAACCTGCTCTACGTGCTGGTCGCACTGGCGGGCGGCATTTTCCTGGCGCTGGGCGTGCCCAACCTGAGCATCTCGGGCATGGCGCTGTCCATCGCCGTCGTGGTGCCGTTCCTCAACATGACCAAGCAGTTCTGCGGACAGATCGGCCAGATCTCGCAGCAGATCAACGCCGTGGTCATGGGCCTCGCCGGCGCCGACCGCATCTTTGAGCTCATCGACGAGAAGCCCGAGGCCGACGAAGGCTACGTGACGCTCGTCAACGCGCAGGTGAACCCCGAGACTTGGGAGTTCGAGGAGGCTGACCACCACACCGGCATGTGGGCGTGGAAACATCCGCACCGCGCAACCGGCGAGATCGAGTACGTCCCGCTGCGCGGCGACCTGGTCATGGACAACGTCGACTTTGGCTACACCCCCGACCACGAGGTCCTGCACGGCGTGTCCGTGTTTGCCAAGCCGGGTCAGAAGGTCGCGTTTGTCGGCGCCACCGGTGCCGGTAAGACGACCATCACCAACCTCATCAACCGCTTCTATGACATCGCCGACGGCAAGATTCGCTACGACGGCATCAACGTCAATAAGATCCGCAAGGCCGATCTGCGCCGCTCGCTGGGCGTGGTGCTGCAGGACGTGAACCTGTTCACCGGCACCGTGATGGACAACATCCGCTACGGCAACCTGGACGCCACCGACGAGGAGTGCATCGCGGCGGCCAAGCTCGCGGGCGCGGACGACTTTATCACCCGCCTGCCCGACGGCTACGACACCATGCTCACCGGCAACGGCGCGCAGCTGTCGCAGGGCCAGCGCCAGCTGATTTCGATCGCACGCGCCGCCGTCGCCGATCCGCCGGCAATGATTCTGGACGAGGCCACGAGCTCCATCGACACCCGCACCGAGGCCATCGTGCAGGCCGGCATGGATAAGCTCATGGAGGGCCGCACGACGTTTGTCATCGCGCACCGCCTCTCCACCGTGCGCAACTCCGACGCGATTATCTGCCTGGACCACGGCCGCATCATCGAGCGTGGCAACCACGACGAGCTGATCGCCAAGCGCGGGTATTACTACCAGCTCTATACCGGAGCGTTTGAGCTGGAGTAGGACCGATTACTGACGGAGGGTGCCCCGGGGACGGGCGGGGTATTTCCTCCGTGCTCAAACATTCTCGCTGCGCTGCGAAACTGCGCGCGGAGGAAATACCCCGCCCGTCCCCGGGGCACCCTCCTGTACGCGATTAGCCCGTCATTTAAAACGGAATAAAAGTTAGTGAGGCCCTGGCCGTTTGGCCAGGGCCTCGTTTTGTGTAAGCTACTTGAGGAGTTGGGCCATGGCGTTGACGAATTTTTGCACTTGTAAGGTGGGCTCGAGCGGGTAGTGCAGGTAGACCGGCACCTCGCGACCGCACAGGAACGGTACGCCCACAAAGGCAGGGTGCACCCCTGACCACGCTCCGCAGGTGAGTACCGCGTCACCCTTTTCCTCTGCCTCGTTAAAGAGCGCAAAGTCAAAGCTATCCACGTCGATCACGTCCACGCCGCCGTCGGCCAAAAGGTCGATGCGCAGGCTGTCCATGGCGTCGTTGCCGTGGCGCAGTACGCGTAGACGCATGCCCTCCAAGTCGGCAACCGAAATGCGATTCTTGCGCGCCAGCGGGCTCGTGCGCGGCAGGTCGATATAAAACGGCACGTTGACAATGCGGAGCTTTTGGCAGGCATCACCCCAGCGTGGGGTAGAAAAACTCGACTGCACCACATCGACCTCGCGGCCCAGGCTACGCATGACTGTCTCGCGCTCGTCGTAGAGGTCGCTTACCGGCACAATCTCAAATCGCAGCGACGGCTCCAGATCGTGGATGCCCGTCCACATCGACAGCGTTTGGCGCCCCGGACACATCATCGACACGCCCAGGCGCACGGCACCGCCGTCACCCGCCGCGCGTCGGGCGCGGCGCAGCGCGTCCTCGGACTGCCGCATGATTGAACGCGCATCGTCCACCAGCAGAGCACCCGCCGGCGTCACCTTGACGCCCGAGTGCGAGCGTTCGAACAGCGTGATGCCAAACTCCGCCTCAAATCCCGACACCTGCTTGACGAGCGCCGGGGTCGACACGCGCAATTTTGCCGCCGCACGCGAGAAGCTTCCCAGCTCCGCGGCGGCCGATATGGCCTCAAGTCGTCGATCGTACACGTCAATCTCCCGTTTTAGCGCCCGTGGCCACATGGTGCCACAGGGGGTCGTTTTCGCAGGTCACACGCTCAATTGAGAATAAACTGCATCACATAGTGTAAACCTACGGTTAACGCCATTCTAACAAATATGCAATTCACCTGCGCAAATGCAAAGCATACGATAACCAGCGAAAACCACGTGGGTCGATTAATGGGAACGACCCACCGGGAGGCACAAGAAGGGAAGTTCCTATGAGCAATTGGCTTAAGCTCGAGGGCGATGTCTGCGCCGTGACTGGCGCACTCGGCGGCATGGGCGCCGAGATCTGCCGCGAGTTCGCCCGCAATGGCGCCAACGTCGTCATGCTCGACCTGGACGAGGAAAAGGTCAAGGCCGCTGCCGCCGACCTCGCTGCAGAGTTTGGCATCCACGCCGAGGGCTACAAGATGAACGCCACCGACGAGGCCGAGGTTCAGGCCGCCGTCGACGCCACCATCGCCAACTTCGGCCGCGTCGACGTCCTCGTCAACACCGCCGGCATCCTGCGCTTCGCCGCTATGGAGGACCTGCCGCTGAGCGACTGGGAGCAGGTGCTCAACGTCAACCTCACCGGTTACTTCATCACCTCACAGCGCTTTGGTCGCGAGATGATCAAGGCCGGCCAGGGCCGCCTGGTGCACATCTCGACCGTTGCCAGCCACTCCCCTGAGACGTTCTCGGGCGTGTACAGCTCCACCAAGGCGGGCGTCAACATGATGTCCAAGATGCTCGCCGCCGAGTGGGGCCCCTACGGCGTGCGCTCCAACTGCGTCGAGCCCTGCTTTGTCAAGACCCCCATGTCGGCCAATTTCTACGCCGACCCCGAGGTCGAAAAGAGCCGCAGCCGCCTGATCGCCACGCGCCGCATCGGCGAGGTCAGCGATATCGCCAACGCCGTCATGTTCCTGGCGTCCAAGCGCTCGGACTTTACCACCGGCGACGCCATCAAGGTCGACGGCGGCTTCTCCAACATGATGGGCGACCTCACCGCCAAGCCCGGCGGCCGTCGCGCCTATGCCGACAACTACCTCAAGAACAAGGGTGTCGAGCTTTGGTCCGATGAGTCCGGCGTCGCCAAGCCGACTGACCAGTAAACCAACCTGGCAGGGAGGCCCCGCGGACACGCCCGCTCCTCCCCCGTATCGATTAGAAAGAGTCCAATGGCTTCCACCAACTCCAACAAGGGTCGCGCCGTCGTGCTTTCCGCCGCGTGCGTCACCATGTTCTTCATCAGCTCCATCGCGCTGTATTCCGTTGTGAGCAAGAACCTGCTCGCCGTCTATCCCGAGTGGTCCAGCGCTCTTACCTGGGCTTTCCCGGTCTTCCAGACCATCATGGCCGTGACGGGCATCTTCGCCGGCCGCATCTCCGATAAGATCGGCCCGCGCAACGTCGTGATCGCCGCCGCCGTGTGCTACGGCGTGGGCTGGTTCATGTCCGGCACCGTCACCGAGCCGTGGCAGTTCTACCTGTGGTTCTCGCTCGTCGCCGCCATCGGCAACGGCCTGGGCTACAACCCGGCGCTCACCACCGGCCAAAAGTGGTTCATCGACAAGAAAGGTCTCGCCTCCGGCATCACCCTGGCCGCTTCGACCGCCGGCCCCGCCGTGTTGTCCCCGGTGCTCGCCTCGCTGCTCATTCCGAGCCTGGGCATCTTTGGCGCCCTTAAGGCACTCGGCGTCATCTTCTTTGTGACGATCGCCGCCTCCGCCCTGTTCCTGAAGGCCCCCGAGGCCGGTTGGTTGCCCGAGGGCTTCGAGGCCCCCAAGGGCGGCGCGCACGCCGGTACCTTCGGCGACCTCACCCCGGGCGAGATGGTCAGGACCCCGCGCTTCTGGGTCCTCATCGTCACCTTCGCCTTTGCCGCCACCGCGGGCACCCTGCTCGTGGGCAAGGTTGCCTCCATCGCCGCCGTCCAGCTCTTCGCCGACCCCACGAGCGCCGCGGCTGTCGCCCTCGGCGGCGTGGTCGTCTCCGTCAACACCTGCGCCAACCTGGTCGGCCGTCTGTCCTTTGGCCAGATCATCGACAAGCTCGGTGCCTACAAGTCGCTGCTCATCAGCCTTGTCGTCACCATCGTCGCGCTCGTCATCATGTCGATGAGCTTTACGCAGAGCATGTTCTTCGTGGCGCTCGCCCTGCTCGGCTTTAGCTTTGGCGCCCTGCTCGTCATCTACCCGCCGCTCACCGGTGGTGCCTTCGGTACCAGCAACATCGGCGTCAACTACGGCATCATGTTTTTGGGTTATGCCGCTTCCACCTGGATCAGCCAGCCCATCACCGCCGTGCTGTATCACGCCGAGGCCGGCAGCGCCGCCTACCAGCAGTCCTTCTACGGCGCCATCGTGATCGCCGCCATCGCCGTCGTGCTCACCGTCTACATGATGGTCTCCGACAGCAAGAAGAAGTCCGCTTAGCAATTACCGATGTGACATTACCGATGTGACAAAGGGACTGTCCCTTTGTCACATTCCATCGCCACCACTATTAAGGAGTCGAAATGTCTGAGCTCAACCCCGTCCGCATTGCCGTCATCGGCGCCGGCGCCATGGGCCGCAACCACATCCGCTTTGTCACCGAGGAGCCCGAGGCCGAGCTCGTCGCCATCGCCGACGCCTTTGAGGGCGCCCGCGCCACGGCCGAGGCCGCCGGCGTGCCGTTCTTTACCGATCCCGCCCAGATGATGGACGAGGTCAAGCCCGAGGCCGTCATCATCGCCACGCCCAACGACCTGCACCTGGGCGTTGCCCGCGAGGCCGTCAAGCGCAACATCGTGCCGCTGGTCGAAAAGCCGATCTCCAACGACCTCGAGGACGCCCAGGCCTTTGCCGCTGAGGCCGAGACCGCCGGCGTGCCCGTGCTCGTGGGTCAACACCGTCGCCACAACCCCTTCGTCAACAAGGCCAAGGAGATCATCGAGTCCGGCGAGCTGGGCAAGCTCACCGTGTCGAGCTTCCACTACATGATCTATAAGAACGACGAGTACTTCGACGTCGAGTGGCGCCGCAAGAAGGGTGCCGGCCCGATCCTGGTCAACCTGGTGCACGACGTCGACCTGCTCCGCTACCTGCTGGGCGAGCCCGTCGCCGTCCAGGGCATGCAGTCCAGCGCCGCCCGCGGTTTTGAGACCGAGGACTCCGCCGTGGTCAACGTCCGTTTTGCCGATGGCGCGCTCGCAAGCATGACCATCTCCGACGCCACCGCCAGCCCCTGGAACTGGGAGGCCACCGCTCGCGAGGATCCGCAGTACCGCCCCTTCGACGCCGACGCCTACTTTATCGGCGGCACCAAGGGCGCCCTGTCGCTGCCCCGCCTGCACCAGTTCTCCTACGACGGCGCTTCCAACTGGCACAAGCCGCTGCAGATGGAGATCCCGGCCGTCGACCCGGCACTGCCGCACAAGATGCAGCTCAAGCACTTTGTAAAGGTCGTCCGCCGCGAGGTCGAGCCCGTCGTGACCCCCGCCGACAACGTCAAGACGCTCACGCTTCTTAACGCCATCAAGGAGGCCGCCGAGACCGGCAACCTCGTCGAGCTGTAAAGCCCGAGCGGGCTGCGGCAAACCCCTATGCCGAACCCCTTGGCCCGTCACAAATAAGCCCCTCTTCTTCGCCCCGCGAGCAGCCTCCTGCCCGCGGGGCTTTTTGCTACAGGGTAGTCGCGGATGGTATCCTTGGTAGCCCTGTGCTGCAAACGCACCTCAAACGCAAGGAGTCCCATGGATCTTATCGCCCAGCTCGCCCGCGAGCTCAACCTTAAGGCCGCCAATGTCGAGGCGGCCGTCAAGCTCATCGACGAGGGCAACACCATCCCCTTTATCTCGCGCTACCGCAAGGAAGCCACGGGCGGCATGGACGACGTCGCCCTGCGTGCGCTCGACGAGCGCCTGTCCTACCTGCGTAATCTTGAGCAGCGCAAAGACGATGTCATCCTGCTCATCGACGCCCAGGGCAAGCTCACGCCCGAGCTCGAGCAGCAGATTCGCGAGGCCACGCAGCTCCAGCGCGTCGAGGACCTCTACAAGCCCTACCGCAAAAAGCGCATGACCCGCGCTCAGAAGGCTCGCGAGGCCGGCCTGGAGCCGCTCGCCAACATGATCATCATGCAGGCATCCGCCAAGGGCAGCGCACTCGATGCCGCCGCAGCCTACGTCAACGAGGAGGCGGGCTTCGACACACCCGAAAAGGCGCTTGCAGGTGCGGCCGACATCGTGGCCGAGACGGTGGCCGAGGACCCCGAGAACGTCGCCGACCTGCGCGCCTTTACGCAAAACACCGCCGACATCGTCGTCGAGGCCACCGACCCCGCCGAGAAGACTCCCTACGAGCCCTACTACAACTTTGATGAGCCGCTGCGCCGCATCCCCAACCACCGCGTGTTGGCTATCGATCGCGGTGAGCGCGAGGGCAAGCTCCGCGTGCGCGTGAACGTCGACGGCGCCGCCGCCACGGCACGCCTCGGAAGCCGTTGGCCCCGCCGTCAGGGCGTGTTTGCTCCCGTCTTCGATGCCGCCATCGCCGACGGCTACAAGCGCCTCATGGCCCCCTCGCTGGAGCGCGAGGCCCGCGCCAAACTCACCGTTCGCGCCCAGACCGAGGCCATCAACGTCTTTGCCAAGAATCTCGAGGGCCTGCTCTCGGCGCGCCCCGTGCGCGGCGCCCGCGTGCTCGCGCTCGATCCGGGCTATCGCACCGGCTGCAAGATCGCCGTCATGGACGAGACCGGCAAGCTGCTCGACCACGGCGTGGTCTATCCCACCAAGCCGCGCCACGACGTCGCCGGCACCAAGCGCGAACTCGCCCGCCTCGTCAAGAAGGACGGCGTCAACACTATCGTCATCGGCAACGGCACCGCCAGCCGTGAGACCGAGGAAGTCGTCTCGGAGTTCATTGCCGAGCAGGCGCCCGGGCTACGATACACCATCGTCAACGAGGCCGGCGCATCGGTGTACTCCGCCTCCGAGCTCGCCAGCCAGGAGTATCCCGACCTGGACGTCACCGTGCGTGGCGCCATGAGCCTGGGCCGCCGCCTGCAGGATCCGTTGGCAGAGCTCGTCAAGATTCCGCCCCAGTCCATCGGCGTTGGCCAGTACCAGCACGACCTTGACCAGGCCGAGCTTTCGCGCACCCTGGGCCACGTGGTGGAAGACGTCGTCAACCGTGTGGGCGTCGACGTCAACACCGCGAGCGCAAGCCTGCTGGGCTACGTGTCGGGCATTACGCCGAGCGTAGCCAAAAACATCGTGGCCTACCGCGAGGAAAACGGCGCCTTTACCGATCGCCGCCAGCTCAAGAAGGTCCCCAAGCTGGGACCCAAGGCGTACCTCAACGCCGCAGGTTTCCTGCGCATCAGCGGCGGCAAGAACCCGCTCGACGCGACAAGCGTCCACCCCGAAAGCTACGAGGTGGCCACGGCCGTCCTGGAGCGCGCCGGCGTTGCGGCAAGCGAGCTCAGCCGCGGCGGCGTGCCCGATATCGAGCGCCGCCTGGGCAGCATCTCGGCGCTGGCAAGCGACCTGGACTGCGGCACCCTCACGCTCATCGACATCGTCAACGAGCTCAAGAAGCCCGGCCGCGACCCGCGCGACGATGCGCCCGAAGTAGTCTTTAGCCGCTCGGCGCTTTCCATCGACGACCTGGAGCCCGGCATGGAACTCAAGGGCACGGTGCGCAACGTCGTCGACTTTGGCGCCTTCGTCGACGTGGGCGTGCACCAGGACGGCCTCGTGCACATCTCCAAGCTGGCCAACCACTTCGTCAAGCACCCGAGCGACGTGGTACGCGTCGGCGATACGGTCAAGGTATGGGTCGAAAAGGTCGACCGCGACCGCAAAAAGATCTCCCTCACCATGGTGCAGGGGAAGTAAACCGCCAAAGCAAGGGTACCCCCTGTAGCAGCGTGCAAAATCGCGAGTATTCTGCAATTTCCGCCGTTCCGTATGCCCCTCAGAGGTAGCGCGCAGAGATGTGGTGTAAGAGGCGGGGCATGCCCCGCCCCCTCCCTTTCTTGAAAGGGAGGGGACACCGCCTAGAATTCGTCGTTGGAGTAATGAAGGT